>NZ_ALIY01000054.1:0-35087 GCF_000283035.1 Actinomyces sp. ICM58 | reverse complement strand
GGGGGATGGTGTTGAACACCAGTCTTGTGGTGGTCATAGCACCGGGGAAACGCCCAGCAACATTCCGAACCTGGAAGCTAAGCCCGGCAGCGCCAATGGTACTGCAACCGACAGGTTGTGGGAGAGTAGGACACCGCCACAACACAACCAATCAGGAGGGACGGTACGCCATACGGCGTGCCGTCCCTCTCGTTTCACACCCCCACCACCCCCACTACACCAAACCTCGTCTAAGATTGGGTGGTTGAACGCGCTTCGTGCGCACCACAGACAAGAGCGCGAGCGAGCGCAGGAATAGAGGTTTAGCACCATGGCAGAAGAGACTCAAGGACGCGGCGGATTCGGCCGTGGTGACTACTCGAAGCGTTCGCCCCAGTGGCGTGAACGCGCCGATCGCGGTGGCTATCAGCGTCGCGATGAGCGCCGGGGCGGTTATGATCGCGGCGCGGACCGCGACTTCCAACGTCGAGATGGTGAGCGCCGTGACTTCGGCGGCCGCGACGACGCTCGCGGTGATCGTGGTTTCCAGCGTCGTGATGGCCAACGTGGGGGATATCAGCGTCGTGATGACCGTCGCGGAGGTTACGACCGTCGTGAGGGGGACCGTGGTTTCCAGCGTCGTGACGACCGCCGCGGGGGTTTCGAACGCGGTGCAGACCGCGACTTCGGTCGTCGCGACGATGCTCGCGCTGATCGCGGGGGTTTTGACCGTCGTGGCGGAGAACGTGGGGGATATCAGCGTCGTGAGGGGGACCGTGGTTTCCAGCGCCGCGATAACGATCGTCGTCAGTTTGGCGGTCGTGATGATCGACGTGGCGGTTTCCGCGATGACCGTCGCGACGGTGATCGCGGCGGCTACCAGCGTCGCGATGACCGCAGAGGCGGCTTCGACGATCGCAGTGATCGCGGTGATCGCGGCGGCTACCAGCGTCGCGAGGATCGTGGGCGTGGGGGTTACCAGCGTCGTGACGACCGCCGTGGTGGTTTCCGTGATGATCGTCGTGATGGTCGCGGTCCTCGCGGCAACGACCGCCGCAAGGACGCAAACTACCAGAGCTACTCCTCGACCGAGGAATACGTGTCCCCCAACGGCAACGAGCCGACCATTCCTGCTGGCGTGAGTGCCCAGGAACTCGATGCTGACGCCGCGCGTGCCCTGACCACCCTGTCGGGCCCGAACCGCGACATCGTTGCACGCCACCTCGTCATGGCCGGCCAGCTTATCGACCTCGACCCCGAGGCCGCCTACCAGCACGCGCAGGCCGCGGTTAGTCGCGCCGGACGCGTCGACGTGGTTCGTGAGGCCGCGGCCCTGACCGCCTACGCGTCGGGCCGCTACGAGGAAGCCCTGCGTGAGGTTCGCGCCGTTCGCCGCATGCGCGGTGACGAGTCGCTGCGCGCCGTGGAAGCGGACGCTGAGCGCGGGCTCGGCCACCCTGAGAAGGCGGTGGAGATCATCGACGCGACCGACTCGTCGTCTCTGGATCTCGCCGAGCAGGTCGAGCTCGTGCTCGTTTCTTCCGGCGCCCGCGCTGACCTCGGCCAGCCCGACGTCGGCCTCGTGATCGTCGACGACGCGCTGGCGGTGTTGCCCGCGTCCGCTGACGACGAGCTGCGCCGCCGCCTCATGGCGGTCAAGGCTGAGCGCCTGACCGAGCTCGGTCGCACCGAGGAAGCCGAGGAGGTCATCGCAGCGATGCCCGCCGAGGCCGAGGACACCGACATCATTGACGTTGCCCTGTACCAGGATGCCGACGTCGACAATAAGCGTTCGCCGCTGCGCGGTTCCGAGAGCGCATTGGCCGAGGAGTTTGACTGTGCTCTCCTCGACCTGGACGGTACCGCCTGGTCCGGCGACGAGCGCATCGAACACGCGGCTTCCTCCGTCATCGAGGCGCGCACGATGGGCATGGCCTCGGCGTTTGTGACGAACAACGCGATGCGTACCCCGCAGCAGGTCGCGGACAAGCTCAACGGCATGGACTTCGAGGCGACCCCCGAGATGGTTATGACCTCGGCGATGGATATCGCCGCGATCATGGCGGAGGAACTTGAAGAGGGCGCTAAGGTCTTCGTGCTCGGCGGACCCGGCCTGCGCCTCGCTCTCGAGGAACGGGGCTTTGAGCTGGTCGACAGCGCCGACGACGAGCCTGCCGCCGTCGTCCAGGGACTCGACAAGGAGGTCAACTGGGCCCTCCTGTCCGAGGGGGCATTCGCCATCGAACGCGGTGCAGCCTTCTACGCCTCCAACCTCGATGCGACCTTGCCCGTTGAGCGCGGTCAGGCTCTGGGCAACGGCTCGCTCGTGCGCGCGATTCAGCACGCCACCCGCAAGCGCCCCACCGCGGGAGGCAAGCCTGAGCCCGGAATCTACCGCCGCGCGAGCGAGCTCGTCGGCGCCACGAACCCCGTGGCTGTGGGTGATCGCCTCGAGACCGACATCATGGGTGCCGTTGCCGCCGGCGTGCCCGCCATGCACGTCTTGACCGGCGTTCACCGTGCCCGCGAGGTCCTGCGCGCCCCGCGCGGCCAGCGTCCCGCTTACCTAGCGATCGACATGCGTGGTCTGCTCGAGTCGCACCCGGCGCCCAAGCACCACCGCGATGGCACGTGGACCTGCGGCCTGTCCCAGGTGGCCAAGGTGACGCGCGCGGGCGTGCTGACCCTTGACGACATCGAGCTCACCGACGCGGTCACGATCTCCATCGACTCCTACCGCGCACTCGCCGCGGCAGCGTGGGAGTGGGCCGACGGCTCCGGCAACCCGGTGACCTGCCCCGAAATCACGGTCGTTGACAACGACGACCCGGCCGGCATCGTGACCGCCCCGGAACCGGTCGTCGACGCGGATGATGACTTCGTCGAGGGCACCGACGCTGACGCGCTGCCGGAGCCCGGTGAGGACACCCCCGCATTCCTGCCCGGTGAGGAGGAACTCGAGGCGCTTCTGGAGTCGACGGCCGACATGGATGACGAGGCCTGATGGCCCTGAGTGAACAGACGGCGGCCCGTCTGGTCGGCTTCGATGAGCTTGGCGCGCAGATGCAAATCTCGACGCTGACGGCCATCGAAGCCGACCTGCGGCGGGCCCTGTCGACCGACGTGCCCCCGGGAACGGCAGTTTCGGGTGTGGGCGTCGGATCGCGAGAGGACGGGAGGGCTCACACGTGAAGCTGAGAAGGATTGACTCCGAGCTGGTGCGACGAGGCCTGGCGAAGTCGCGCTCGGCCGCGGCGTCCATGATCGTGGAGGGACGCGTCAAACTCGACGGCCAGGTCGTCCTCAAGCCCGCGCGCCAGATGGATCCTGCGCAGGCTATCGTCGTGGCAGCCTCCGACGACCCCGAGTATGTCTCTCGCGGCGCGCACAAGCTCGCTGGGGCCCTCGATGCCCTGGGTGAGAAGGCCCCGCGTATTCAGGGGCGTCGCGCCCTCGACGCGGGGGCCTCGACGGGAGGCTTCACGGACGTTCTGCTGCGCAGGGGAGCGGCCTCCGTCGTCGCAGTCGACGTGGGGTACGGCCAGCTCGCCTGGAAACTTCAGTCCGACCCGCGCGTGGAGGTGCACGATCGGACCAATGTGCGCACGCTGGACCCTGCATCCGTGGCGCCCGCCCCCGGCCTTGTCGTGGGAGACATGTCCTTCATTTCTCTGACTCTCGTCCTGCCCGCGCTGGTCGCAGCGGCCGCTCCCGACGCTGATTTCCTGCTCATGGTCAAGCCGCAGTTTGAGATCGGTAAGGAGCGCCTCGGACACGGGGGAGTGGTCCGCAATCCCGAGCATCACGTCGAAACTGTTGAGAACGTGGCGCGCTGCGCTATCGGCCTGGGGCTGGACATCGCCGCCATCGCGGCCTCCCCGCTGCCCGGTCCCTCCGGCAACGTCGAGTATTTCCTGTACATGCGCCGCGACTACCCGGAGCCTATCGACCCGCGGGAGCTGACTGACTACATTCGCGCAGCCGTCGCGCAAGGACCCGCAGGAGGTGCGGCATGACGCGTGTTCTGATGGTGCGTCACCGTCATCGACCCAACGCGGTGATTTCCGCGGTAACGCTGTCGCAGGCCCTGTCTGAACGCGGCATCGAGGTCGTCGAGGACGCTTCGGTCGGCGACATTGACATGGTCGTGTCGATCGGCGGCGATGGCACGTTCCTGGTTGCCGCGTCGAGCGCGCGAGCCCTGGACGTGCCGCTGCTGGGTATCAATGCCGGCCACATGGGATTCCTGACGGAACTCGGTGCGACAGGTACGGGCGACGTCGCTCGCAAGATCGCCCAGGGTGATTTCACGGTCGAGCGGCGTATGACGCTGGACGTCACCATGGAGCGCCCCGACGGTTCGAGGGCGTCCGACTGGGCACTCAACGAGGCCGTCATCATGCACACGGATGTCGCACACCCTGTTCACTTCGCTCTCGTTGTCGATGGTCAGGAAGTGTCCACCTACGGCGCGGACGGGATGATCCTGTCGACGCCCACCGGCTCGACGGCGTATTCCTTCTCGGCTGGCGGTCCCGTCGTGTGGCCTGACACGGAGGCGATCGTCGTGGCTCCGCTGGCCGCGCACGGCCTGTTCACGCGCCCGCTCGTGGTCGGCCCCTCCGCATGCGTGGAGATCGTCGTCCTGGACGACATGTGGACTGCTCCCGAGATGTGGTGTGACGGCCTGCGGCGCATGACTGTTCCGGCTGGCAGCGTCGTTCGTGCCCGCGTTGGGTCGGCGCCCGTCCAGCTCGTGCGCGTGGACGACACGCCCTTCTCGGCGCGCCTCGTGCGCAAATTTAATCTTCCCGTGCGCGGGTGGAGGGATGGCTCGCGGTGATTGAGTCTCTCGATATTGCCAACCTGGGTGTCATTGCGTCGGCGCACGTCGATTTTGGCGGCGGCCTGATCGTTGTGACGGGCGAGACCGGCGCGGGCAAGACGATGGTCCTGTCGAGCCTGCAGCTCCTGCTGGGGGCCAGGGCTGACGCGGCGCTCGTGCGAAGCGGTGCCGATCGATTGTCGGTGGACGGCATCTTTTCTGTCGGCGATGACGTCGTTTCTCGCGTCGAGGAGGCCGGTGGCGTCGTCGAAGGGGGCGAGCTCATCGTCGGCCGCTCCGTCCGCGCGGCTGGCAGGTCGCGCGCGCACCTGGGTTCGCGCCCCGTCCCCGCATCCGCGCTCTTAGAGATCGTCGGGTCAATGGTCACAATCCACGGGCAGTCGGATCAGATTCGCCTGACCGGCGAGGCTGCCCAACGCCGCGCACTCGACCAGTTCGGCGGGGCCACTCATGCCGCGCTGCTGGAGGAGTATCGCGAGGCCTTTCGCGCGGCAGTCGACACGAAGCACCGACTCGACTCGCTGCGTGGGGATGCGAACGATCGCGCGGAGGAGCTCGAGGACCTGCGCGGTGCCCTCGCCCAGATCGACGCGCTCAACCCGCAGCCCGGCGAAGAAGAAGAGCTGGTCCGCGAGGCGTCTCGCTTGACGAACGTTGAGGACCTGCGCGCACTCATGGGGGTCTCGCTGGGCTACCTCAAGGGCGACGACCGCGGCGACTACGCGGGCGCCGTCGAGTCAGCGCGCGGCGCCTACGCGCAGCTGGATAACGCTTCTCATTTCGACGAGGCCGTGGCGGAGTTTGCCGCTCGCGCTCGCAGCCAGGCCCTCGAGCTGGACGCGCTGGCAGACGACGTGTCCGCCTACCTCTCCCGCCTCGACGCCGATCCCGAGCGCCTGGCCCAGATCCACGCCCGTCGCGCGGCCATCAAGGACGCGTTGCGTGGGCGCGCCGGTGACATCGAGTCCCTGTTGACGTGGGCAGACCTGGCGCGCGGGCGCGTCAAGGAACTATCGGCCCCGGCCTCGGATCCTGCGGTGGTCGAGCGCGAGCTCGCGCAGGCCCAGCGCCGCGTTCTTGACGTTGGCGCGCGCCTGTCGAAGGCCCGTGCCCGCCTAGCCAGCGAGCTCGCGGCCGGAGTCAACGATGAGCTGCACGCCCTGTCGATGCCCGACGCGACTCTTCACATTGACCTGGAGGCAACGAAGCCGAGCTCTCACGGATGCGAAACGGTCGTTTTCCGGCTCCAGCCTCATCCGCACGCCCCCGCGCGCCCCCTCGGTCAGGGAGCCTCCGGCGGCGAGTTGTCCCGTGTCATGCTCGCCCTTGAGCTCATGCTGGGACGCACCGAGGCCTCGTCCACCTTTATCTTTGACGAGATCGACGCCGGCATCGGCGGTCAAACCGCGACCGAGGTGGGCGCGAGGCTGAAGAGGCTCGCGGCGAGTCGGCAGGTCATCGTCGTCACCCACCTGGCGCAGGTCGCTGCTTTCGGGGACCAACACCTCGTGATCGAGAAGCTCGACGGCACGACGAACATCAGAGAGGTTACGGGGGCGCAGCGCGAGGCGGAACTCACCCGAATGATGGGTGGCGATCCGCACTCGCAGGCGGCGCGCCGCCACGCTTCGCAGGTCTTGGCCTCCGCCGTGTCACAATCGCAGGGATGAGTGACACACGTTCAACAACAGCACACGCCCGGACGGGGCGGGTCCGTATCGACGACCGCCCCAAGCACCTGGCGACGCGCCTGGAGCGCGGCGATATCGCCGTCATTAACGTCGCGGACCTGGACAAGGAGAGCGCCGCTGCGCTTGTGGCGAGCCAACCAGCCGCCGTCCTGAACGCCCAGCCTTCCCTGACGGGCCGAGTGGCCGCGATGGGTCCCAGGCTCATCCTCGACGCGCAGATTCCCCTCGTGGACGACCTCGGCCAGGACATCATGTCGTTGCGCGAGGGGCAGGAAGTGACGGTTACCGGGGGCACAGTGCTGCTCGAGGGCACCGTTATCGCGACGGGCACGCCCGTGGAGAGCGAGGACCTCGACATTGAGGTCGCTGATTCCGCGCCGCTGTTCGCCGGCTTCGAGGGCGCGATCGAGGACTACCTGGCCAAAGACGGAGCCACCGTCTTGCGGGGCCAGGATGTTCCCGAGCTCTCCGGGCTTCGCGGTCGCCCGGTCCTGCTCGTCACTGGAGCCTCGGACGCGGCCGTTCAGCTGCGTGCCCTCGCCCGTTGGCGCTCGGAGGCGGCCCCCTACGTGCTCGCCGTCGACGGGGGAGCGGACGTTGCCCTGAAAGCGCACCTGCCCCTTGACGCTGTGATCGGCGACGCCGACCTGATGAGCGAGAAGGCGATCCGCAAGGCCCGGTCCTTCATCGTGCGCGTGGGCGGCGACGGACTGGCCCCTGGCTCCGAGCGCCTCGACCGCATGGGAGTCGTCTACAGTTCCGTCCCAATGGCCGGCTCCTCGCTCGACGCCGCGCTGGTCGTTGCGGCCCACTCCGATGCCCCCGCCGTCATCACGGCTGGCGTCTCCTACGGTGAAGCCGAACTCGTTGACGCAGGACGCGCCCTGGTCGCCCCCGCCTTCTTCTCGCGCCTCGCGTGCGGGTCGCGCCTCATCGGCGCGGACGCCGTCGCAGCTACGTTCCGTCCCCGCCCGCGCGGTTGGACGCTCGTGCTGCTCGCGCTCGTCGCTCTCGCACTCATGGGCGTCGCTTTGTGGTCCACCCCCTGGGGTCACGACCTCCTGTATCCGCTCACGTCCTTCTTCTCGTCGCTCATGCACCTTGCTGGAGGAGCCCAATGATTAACTTCCGTTACCACGTCGTCTCGATCATCGGGATCTTCATCGCGCTGGCCGTCGGCGTCGTCCTCGGCGCCGGCCCGCTCCAGCGCAGCATTAACGCCGGCATGAACCCCTCGTCCTCGCAGGCCGCCTCCGACCCGGTCCTGAGCGCGCAGGCCGAGGCCGAGGCGGCGGGCCTGAAGGCACTGGCCTCCTCGACGCTCTCCGGATCGCTGACCGGGACCTCGGTGGCGCTCGTGGTCCTGCCCGGTGCCTCCGACGACGACGTGTCCGCCATACGTTCGACCCTGACCGACGCGGGCGCCTCTGTCGTGGGACGCGTCACGCTGACGGATAACTGGCAATCGACCTCGATGAGTCAGTACCGCACGACGCTGGCCACGACGCTGGCCTCCCACCTTCAGTCGGGTGCCGCCAAGACGGCGAGCGCCGACGGCGTCGTGGGCTACTCCATCGTCCAGGTCCTGACCTCGACGGGAGCAGAGACTGACCTGCTGCGCCAGATCCTCACCGACAAGTCCACGCCGCTCATGACGATCGACGAGGATCCCGCCGGTAAGGCCACGACGCTCGTCGCCGTTGGGGCGCGTGCGCAGTCCACGACGTCCACGCAGGCGTCGGTCGCGGCGAGCTCCGATGCGTGGATCGGTCTGGGCCTGGCCGTGGGTTCCACGTCCGGCGTGGTCGTGGGCGACGCATCGTCTCGCGAGGCCATGATCTCCCAGATCCGCACGTCGGGAACCGCGGTGACGACCGTCGACTCGGTGGGCACGACCCTCGCCTCCGTCGACACCGCGCTCGCGTTGTCCACCGCTTCGAGCGGTGCCCGCGCCTTTGGAGTGGGTAACGGAGCACAGTCCGTCATTCCGAGTAGCAAGTAACGCGCGTGTCGACGCGATGTGCCTCGTCGGCCCCCGCTGATCTGCAGAGATAGCGGGGGCCGAGTCATCGGTGGAGTGTTAAGCTGGAGTTCCATGGTGAGTACTTCAATGCGCGCGGTGCGCGCGGAACATTCCATGACCAAGCACATTTTTGTGACGGGTGGTGTCGTCTCCTCGTTGGGCAAGGGCCTGACCGCCTCCAGCTTGGGCAGACTCCTTCGATCGCGGGGACTGCATGTGGTCATGCAGAAGCTCGACCCCTACATCAACGTCGATCCCGGCACGATGAACCCCTTCCAGCATGGCGAGGTGTTCGTGACGGAGGATGGCGCGGAGACCGATCTGGATATCGGCCACTACGAGCGCTTCCTCGACGTGAACCTGTCGGGCGCCGCTAATGCGACGACCGGCCAGGTGTATTCCACGGTGATCGCCAAGGAGCGCCGCGGCGAATACCTGGGCGACACGGTTCAGGTCATCCCTCATATCACCGACGAGATTAAGAACGTCATGCGTCGCCAGGCCCAGCCCGATGAGAATGGTGACCGTCCGGACGTCATCATCACGGAAATCGGCGGCACTGTCGGCGACATCGAATCACAGCCGTTCTTGGAGGCGGCCCGTCAGGTGCGCCACGACCTCGGCCGCTCGAACGTTGCCTTCGTGCACGTGTCGCTTATTCCTTTCCTGCCCGCGGCGGGCGAGTTGAAGACAAAGCCGACGCAGCACTCCGTCAGCGCACTGCGATCGATTGGCATCGCGCCTGACGCGCTGGTGCTGCGCACCGATCGCGCGCTGCCTGAGGGCATCAAGTCGAAGGTGGCCCTCATGTGCGATGTCGACCCCGACGCGGTCATCGAGTGCGCCGACGTCGCCTCCATCTACAACGTGCCGCTGACGCTGTATCGCGAGGGCCTCGACGCCTACCTGGTCCAGCGCCTCGGATTGTCCTTCCGCGACGTCGACTGGAAGGAATGGAAGGAGCTCCTGGAGCGCGTGCATTCTCCCAAGCGCCGCGTTGAGGTTGCCCTGGTCGGCAAGTACATCGACCTGCACGACGCGTATCTGTCGGTGTCTGAGGCGATCAAGCACGGCGGCTTCGCACACAACGCTCGCGTTGACATCCGCTGGGTCGCCTCGGACACGTGCGAGACGCCCGAAGGTGCTGCCCGCGAGCTCGCCGGCGTCGATGCGATCGTTGTCCCCGGAGGCTTCGGCATCCGTGGCATTGAGGGAAAGCTCGGTGCGCTGCGCTGGGCGCGCGAGCATCGTGTTCCGACGCTGGGGCTGTGCCTGGGCCTGCAGTGCATGGTGATTGAGGCCGCCCGTCATCTCGCTGGCATCACCGGGGCGTCGTCGACCGAAATGGATCCGGACACGACCGAGCCCGTCATCCACACGATGGCCGACCAACACGAGTTCGTCGATGGCAGCGGTGACATGGGCGGAACGATGCGACTCGGCGCATACCCCGCGGCTCTCGTCCCGAATTCGATTGTTGCCACCACCTATGGCGCGACGGAGGTCAGGGAGCGGCACCGCCACCGTTACGAGGTCAACAATGCCTACCGCGACCGCCTCGAACAGGCGGGCTTGAAGGTGTCCGGAACCTCTCCGGATGGCTCGCTCGTTGAGTTCGTCGAGCTTGATTCGGCGCTGCACCCCTATTATGTTGCAACACAGGCGCACCCGGAGTTCAAGAGCCGTCCGACGCGCCCGCACCCGCTGTTCGCGGGGCTGATCGCAGCCGCGTTGAAGCGTCACGTGGGACGTTACTCATCGCGCGCGGATGAGAAGGAATGAGAGACGACATGCATTTTCTGTCGAGCGAGCAGGTCCGCGCGATCGCGGATCAGCCAAGCCCACACACGGTTGCGTCGAGCGAGGTCGTGTGGAGCGGGCGGATCGTTGACATGGTGGAGGACCGTGTGGTGGTCGTCGAGGGCGAGGAACCTGTCGTGCGCCAGTACACGCGCCATCCAGGTGCCGTCGCAGTCGTCGTCATGCGCGGCGAGGAGGGGGCCGAGGAGATCCTGCTTGAGCGCCAGTACCGCCACCCCGTCAATGCGTCGCTGTGGGAGATTCCCGCGGGTCTGCTGGACATCCCGGGGGAGGATCCCCTTGTTGCCGCCGAGCGTGAGCTTGCCGAGGAGGCGGATTTGGCGGCCCGACGCTGGGACGTGCTCGTGGACTTCTTTACCTCGCCCGGTGGTTCGACGGAGCCCCTGCGCGTCTTCCTGGCCCGTGACCTTGAAGCGACCGGCACGACTTTTGAGCGTGAGGACGAGGAAGCGACGATGGAATACGCGTGGGTGGCGCTGTCTACGGCGCTCGAGTGGGTGCTGGCCGGGCGCCTGCACAACCCGTCGACCGTCATCGGCATCCTCTCGGCACACGCGGCACGAGGCCGTGGCTGGGAGGGGCTGAGGGAGCCGGGTGCTCCCTGGCTTCGCTGAATGTCCGATAATAGGCCGTAAGTCCCTCGACTTGTGGGTCGTGTAACACTCCGACACGCTTTTCGCAACGCCTCTTTATCCAAATTAGCGTAGACTTCTTTCCAGAGAAAAGCACGGATTGGGGCGCGCGAGATGCGTGTCGGAGCGGAGGACAGGTGGCTGAAGAAGTAGACGCCACAACCCGTCAGCAGGTGCTCGATCTCATTGTCGAAAAAGGACCTGTGACGGCATCGGCGATTGCCAAGGTCCTGGGCTTGACGACCGCGGCCGTGCGTCGCCACATCACGCTCCTCCTCGACTCCAAGGAGATCGCCGAACACGAGCCGAGTGCCCCCTCCAAGCGGGGACGTGGACGCCCCGCCCGGCACTATGTGGCCACCGAACGGGCGCACGTCCACCTTGCCGACGGGTATTCCGACCTTGCCACCAAGGCCCTGGGGTACCTCGGACAAGTCGGCGGAGAAGAGGCCGTCGAATCCTTCGCGGCCGCGCGCTCGCGCGAGATCGAGCGCCGCTACGCGCCCATCGTGCGCGATGCGGGAACGGATCCCAGGGTCCGAGCCCAGGCGCTGGCCGACGCGCTCACGCAGGACGGATACGCCGCGACCGTCCGCGACATCGGGGGAGGCACGCTGGCTGTTCAGCTGTGCCAGGGACACTGCCCGATCCAGAACGTGGCGGGGGACTTCCCCCAGCTGTGCGACGCCGAGACAATTGCCTTCGGCAAGCTGCTCGACGTGCACGTCCAGAGACTTTCCACGCTCGCGGGCGGGGGACACGTGTGCACCACCCACATACCGGTGGGCATGCCGATCATCCGCCCCGGCGCGAGGAACGTGCGACGCAAGTAGCACACGGTTAAGAACGAGAGGTTGACACAACTATGACGCAGGCACCCGCCTCGGGCGCTGACGACCGTCGTATGACCGATGACGAGATCATCGAGTCGATTGGCGGTTACGAATACGGTTGGCACGATTCCGACGACTATTCGAAGGACGTCCCCACCGGAATTAATGAAGAGATCGTCCGTTTTATCTCGGATGTTAAAGACGAACCGCAGTGGATGAGGGAACGTCGCCTGAAGGCCCTGGAGCTGTTCGAGCGCAAGCCCATGCCGGCATGGGGTCCCGACCTGTCCCACGTGGACTTCGACGCCTTTAAGTACTATGTGCGTCCCACGGACCGTCAGGTCAACGACTGGGAGGACCTCCCTGAGGAAATCCGCGACACCTACGATCGTCTCGGTATTCCGGAGGCGGAGAAGGCCCGCCTGGTCTCCGGCGTCGCCGCCCAGTATGAGTCCGAGGTCGTCTACCAGCAGATCCAGGAAGACCTGGAGCGCCAGGGCGTCATCTTCACCGACACCGACACGGGCCTGCGCGAGTACCCCGAGATCTTCGAGGAGTACTTCGGCAAGTGCGTGCCCGCCGGCGACAACAAGTTTTCGGCTCTGAACACGGCCGCGTGGTCGGGTGGCTCCTTCGTGTACGTCCCCAAGGGCGTGCACGTGACGATCCCGCTGCAGGCATACTTCCGTATCAACACCTCTGCGATGGGCCAGTTCGAGCGAACGCTCATCATCGCTGACGAGGGCTCCTACGTGCACTACGTCGAGGGCTGCACCGCGCCGATCTACGACGAGAACTCGCTGCACTCGGGCGTCATCGAGATCTTCGTGAAGAAGGACGCTCGCGTTCGCTACACGACGATCCAGAACTGGTCGACGAACGTCCTGAACCTGGTGACCCAGCGTGCCATCGTCGAAGAGGGTGGCACCATGGAGTGGGTCGACGGCAACATGGGTGCCGCAATCACCATGAAGTATCCCGCCTGCTTCCTGATGGGCGAGCACGCCCGCGGCGAGACGCTGTCCATCGGCTTTGCCGGCCCCGGCCAGCAGCAGGACACGGGCGCCAAGATGGTGCACATGGCGCCCCACACCTCGTCCTCCATCGTGTCGAAGTCCGTCTCGCGCGGCGGCGGCCGCACGTCCTACCGCGGCCTCGTCCAGGTCAACGCGCGCGCCCGCCACTCCAAGTCGAACGTGCTGTGCGATGCCCTGCTCGTGGACAAGATCTCGCGCACCGACACGTACCCCTACGTGGACGTGCGCACGGACGACGTCGAGATGGGCCACGAGGCCACCGTGACTAAGGTGAGCGCCGATCAGCTCTTCTACCTCATGAGCCGCGGCCTGGACGAGAACGAGGCCATGGCCACGATCGTGCGCGGCTTCGTCGAGCCGATCGCCAAGGAGCTGCCCATGGAATACGCCCTCGAGCTCAACCGCCTCATTGAACTGCAGATGGAAGGATCCGTCGGCTGATGACGACCCCCAACACTATTGTCGACACCATGAACAAGGCCCACTCGCACGGGGCACACGCCGAGAAGGCGCACCCCTCGCGCGCGGACCGCCCGACCTCGTTCAACCTGGACGACATCGCTGTGCCCCACGGACGTGAGGAAGACTGGCGTTTCACCCCGATGCGTCGCATCGAGCGCCTCTTCGAGCCCGCCAACTACGACGCGGGCGACGCGGCCGTGGCCGTCGAGGCTCCCGCCCCCGTTTCCGTCGAGACCGTCGCGCGCGATGACAAGAGGCTGGGCACCGTCCTGGCTCCCGGCGACCGCACCGCGGTCGTGGCCTGGAACGGCTTCGAGCAGGCCACCGTCATCGAGATCCCGGCCGAGGCCGAGCTTGACGCCCCGGTGCGCATCAATGTCGCAGATGTCGAGGGCACCCGCGCCCAGCACATCGTCATCCGCGCGGCCGCCTTCTCCAAGGCCACCGTGATCCTCTCGCACACCGGCTCCGCCCAAGCCGCCCTCAACCAGACCGTCGAGGTCGAGACCGGCGACAGCGCCGACCTGACCGTCGTGTCGCTGCAGGAATGGGACGACACGGTCCTGCACGCCTCGAACCAGCGCCTGGCCCTGGGCCGCGACTCCAAGCTCACGCACATCGTCGTCACCTTCGGCGGCGACCTTGTGCGCCTGTGCGCGGACACCGACTTCCGCGGCCCCGGCGCCGAGCTGACCATGCTGGGTATCTACTTCGTGGACGGCGGCCAGCACCTCGAGCACCGCGTCTTCGTGGACCACTCCCAGCCCAAGTGCTTCTCGCGCGTCACCTACAAGGGTGCCCTGCAGGGCAAGGACGCGCACTCGGTGTGGATTGGCGACTGCCTGATCCGCGAGGCCGCCGACGGGACGGACACCTACGAGCTGAACCGCAACCTGGTGCTCACCGAGGGCGCCAAGGCCGACTCGGTTCCCAACCTCGAGATCGAAAACGGTGAGATCGAGGGCGCCGGACACGCCTCCGCGACCGGTCGCTTCGACGACGAGCAGCTCTTCTACCTGATGAGCCGCGGCGTCCCCGAGGCCGAGGCACGCCGCCTCGTCGTGCGCGGCTTCTTTGCCGAACTCATCAATCAGATTGGCGTCCCCGAGGTGGTCGATCATCTCATGGCAACCGTCGAGGCCGAGCTGGCCAAGTCCCGTAACAACTGAGCTGTAAGGAATACACATGTCGACTCTTCGCATTAAGGATCTGCACGTCTCCGTCGAGACCTCCGAGGGCCCCAAGGAGATCCTCAAGGGCGTCAACCTCACGATCAACTCCGGCGAAATCCATGCCATCATGGGCCCCAACGGCTCCGGCAAGTCCACCATGGCCTACGCGTTGGCCGGTCACCCCGACTACGAGATCACCTCGGGCGAGGCCTGGCTCGATGATCAGCTCATCACCGAGATGAGCGTCGACGAGCGCGCCAAGGCGGGCCTGTTCCTGGCCATGCAGTACCCCGTCGAGGTCGCGGGCGTGTCCGTGTCGAACTTCCTGCGCACCGCTAAGACCGCCATTGACGGTCAGGCTCCCGCCCTGCGTTCGTGGGTCAAGGACATGAAGACCTCTATGGAGAACCTGCGCATGGACCCCGACTTCGCCGAGCGTGACGTCAACGTCGGCTTCTCCGGCGGTGAGAAGAAGCGCCTCGAGATCCTCCAGATGGAGCTCCTCAAGCCCTCGTTCGCCGTCCTCGACGAGACCGACTCCGGCCTCGACGTCGACGCGCTGCGCATCGTCTCCGAGGGCGTCAACCGCGTCCACGGCGAGACAGGCTGCGGCGTCATGCTCATCACGCACTACACCCGCATCCTGCGCTACATCAAGCCGAGTCACGTTCACGTGTTCGTTGACGGTCACGTCGCCGCCCAGGGTGGCCCCGAGCTGGCCGACGAGCTCGAAGAAAACGGCTACGACAAGTACCTGGGACTCTGATACCTGTGCCCACGGATTTCACTGCCGCCGAGCTCGACGCGATCCGATCGGACTTCCCGATCCTGGGCCGCGTCGGGCGCGGCGGCGCGCCCATTGCGTACCTCGACGCGTCAGCGACCTCGCAAAAGCCAGAGGCCGTTATCGACGCCGAGGCTACCTTCTACCGACGCTCCAACGGTGCGGTCCACAGGGGTACGCACCTGCTGGGTGACGAGGCGACCGACGCCTTCGAGAGCGCGAGGAGCACCCTGGCCTCGTTCGTGGGCGCGCGCCCGGACGAGATCGTGTGGACGAAGAACGCCACCGAGGCCATCAACCTGGTCGCCCTGTCGATGGGCAACGCATCCCAGGGAATGGGCGGGGCACTGGCCGCGCCCATGCGTGTGGGGTCCGGCGACCGCATCGTGTGCACGCGGGCCGAGCACCACGCGAACATCGTTCCGTGGCAGCAGCTGTGCGAGCGCACGGGGGCCGAGCTCGCCTGGCTCGACCTGACCCCGGACGGGCGCATCGACCTCGATACTCTCTCGGTCATCACTCCGAACACGAGGCTCGTCGCTGTCACACACGTCTCCAACGTGACGGGTGCCGTCTCACCGGTCGCCGCGATCACTGCTGCTGCACGCGCGGTGGGGGCGCTCATCCTGCTGGACACCTGCCAGTCGAGCGCTCACATGCCCCTCGACCTGTCCGCCCTTGACGTGGACTTCGCGGTGTTCTCCTCCCACAAGATGCTCGGTCCGACAGGCGCGGGCGCCCTGTGGGGTCGGCGCTCGCTGCTTGAGGCGATGCCCCCCGTCCTGACCGGCGGCTCCATGATCGAGTGGGTGACCATGGAGGGGTCCACCTTCATGGCGCCACCCGAACGCTTCGAGGCAGGCTCTCAGCCCGTCGCGCAGATCGCCGCATGGTCGGAGGCGCTGCGCTACATGTCGGCTCTCGACATGACCCGCGTCGAGGCCCACGAGCATGCGCTCACGCGCCTTATGCTGGAGGGTATCTCCTCGATCGAGGGCATCACGGTCCTGGGACCCAACACGGACGTCGACCGCATCGGCGTCGTGGCTTTCGCCGTTGACGGCGTGCATCCCCACGACGTCGGCCAGTTCATGGACTCGGTGGACGTCGCCGTGCGCGTCGGGCACCATTGCGCCATCCCGTTGCACACCTTCTTCCAGGTGCGTTCGTCGGCGCGAGCCTCGGTGGCGCCCACGACCACGCCGGAAGAGATCGAGCGTCTAGTGGATGGCCTGTCGAAGGTACGAGCCTTCTTCGGCCGGTAGAATCATTCACAGCCCTCGAAGCAGTTTGGAAAGGTAGCTATGGGTAGTCTCGACCAGTTGTATCAGCAGGTGATCTTGGATCATGCGCGCGAAAAGCACGGCGAGGGCGATCCTGCGGGGATGGACGCAACCTCCCACCAGGTGAACCCGACCTGCGGCGACGAGGTGACCCTCGGAGTCACGCTGGATGGGCAGACACTCGCTTCCGTACAGTGGGACGGCGACGGCTGCTCGATCTCGCGCGCGTCCCTGTCCATGATGACGGACCTGACCCAGGGCAAGAGCGCCGAGGAGATCGGCCGCCTGTACCAGGACATGGAAGTCATGATGCACTCGCGCAACCTGGGCGTCGACGACGAGATCCTCGACGAGCTCGGTGATGCGGCCGCCCTGGAGTCCACGTCCCAGTTCGCCAATCGCGTCAAGTGCGCGCTGCTGGGCTGGTACGCCCTGCGCGACGCGATGGCCAAGTCCGGTATCGACATTTCCAATGCGGGCGAGCCCGCCGAGCAGTAAAGGATCCGCAATGAGTAACCCGATGGCTCAGACCGAGCCCGTCGAGCAGCGCTTCGGTGCGCCGGCCGTGAACGAGGCCGAGCAGGGGCCTACCCCCACCCGCCAGATCGACGGAACAGACGTCGTCGAGCAGGGGAGCCTGGCCGCTGACAACGTGCTGGAGGCCCTCAAGGATGTCATCGACCCCGAGCTGGGCATCAACATCGTTGACCTTGGTCTCGTGTATGGCGTCGTCATCGGCCCCGAGAATCAGGTGCGCCTCGACATGACGCTGACATCGGCTGCCTGCCCGCTGACCGACGTGATCGAGCGTCAGGCCCAGACGATCCTGTCGGGCGTGACCGACGAGGTGCAGATCAACTGGGTGTGGATGCCGCCGTGGGGCCCCGACCGCATCACGCCGGACGGTCGCGAGCAGCTGCGCGCGATCGGCTTCAACGTCTGAGCTCCCCGAGTTCACAGCTGTCCCCGGAACTTCACGGTTCCGGGGACACTCGTATGCGGCGCGCTGTCACTGTCCCCGTCTCCCGGCGCTCCTTAGCGAGCAGCACCGGTGCCGCTCGTGCCGTTCGTCATGCTGTTCCGGTAACCTAGTGTGAGTCACGGCATGAAGGAGAGGAACAATGCCCATAGAGATGCTCGACAACACCGAGGGCAAACGCTTGGGAGACTCCCTGCGGGCCGTCCTCGACGACGAGGCGAAACTGTCGATCATCAGCGCGCATGTCAGCTTGTTCGCCTTTGGAGAGCTACGGGAAGAACTTGAATGCTTGGATTCCGTGCGCGTGCTGTTCAACGAACCAACCTTCATATCGGACATGAAAGGGCTCGCCGATGCCCCGGAGCTCGAGCTCACGCGACGTGCGCAGTGCGAGAGAGAACGAGCGCTCACTGACTCGGCCCTGGAACTGTCGTTGCACAACAAGCTCAACCAGCGCTCTCTCGCGCGGGCGTGTGCATCCTGGCTGAGGGAGAAGGTCACGGCGCGCTCCGTGCGGCGCGAGCACATGCTCCAGCATCCGCCGACCTACGTCATCGAAGGCTCTGGCGCGAGTCCCCATTTGTTGTCGGGCCAGGGCGCCACCTTCACCCTGGAGGGACTGGGAGTTGAACGCCGCCCGGACACGCTGACGATGATCACCCATTATGCGGGGGATGAGGCCAAGGCGCAGGTCGAATTCCTCATGGCGCAATTTGAGTCCGTGTGGGCCGACGACACTAAGACCTGCGACGTCACCGAGCAGATCGCTTCGAGGATCGAGGCGCTGCACACTAACAATTCCCCCGAGTTCATCTATTTCCTGACCCTCTACCACATCTTCCGGCGTTTCCTCCAGGAGAACCAGGACCACAATCCGCGTGAAGACACCGGCTTTTTCGAGTCGGTGATCTGGGGCAAGCTGTACGATTTTCAGAAGGACGCCGTCATTGGGGCGATTCGTAAGTTGGAAAAGTACAACGGTTGCATCATTGCCGACAGCGTCGGCCTGGGCAAGACGTTCGAAGCACTCGCCGTCATCAAGTACTACCAGCAGCTCAACAAGAACGTCCTCGTCCTGTGCCCCAAGCGCCTGCGTGAGAACTGGACGCTATGGACGCAGACGAATGATGAACGTAACCCGCTGGCAAAGGACCGATTCGCCTACAAGGTGCTGAACCACACGGACCTGTCGCGCCGCCGTGGGAAGAGCGGGGACACCGACCTGGAACACCTGCAGTGGGGGACATTCGATCTGGTGGTCATCGACGAGAGCCACAACTTCCGCAACAGGAGCGCGACAGCGGCGAGCACGAATCGTTACACGCGGCTGATGAACGAGGTCATCCGGGCCAACGGACGCACGAAGGTGCTCATGCTGTCGGCGACCCCGATCAACAATCGCCTGACCGACCTGCGTAACCAAATCGAGCTCATCACGGAGGGGCGCGATGACTACCTCGAGAAGACCGACGGCATCACGTCCATTGACTCGGTGATGCGGCTGGCACAAAAACGCTTCAATCTGTGGAGTTCTCAGGCACATGGACGTCACACGACCCAGAGCTTCGCCGAGTACGTTAACGCTGACTATTTCCGGCTTCTCGATGCGCTGACCATTGCGCGTAGCCGAAAGCACATAGCGAAATACTACGGCACGCAGACGGGCACGTTCCCCACCCGCCTCGCTCCACGCAACGTCCAGGTACCCATCGACGAACGCGGCGAGCTGCCTCCTATCGGGGCGCTCTACGACATGATCAGCGACCTGACGTTCGCCCAGTATCAGCTTCTGTCCTATGTGCGCGAGGACGCTCGGCCGACCTACGAGGCCGACTACCGCGAGGGCTTCGGCAACGACTTCGGCAGTGAATTGCATCGGACAAACGCGGTTGCCGTGCTGATGCGTGTCAACCTCCTCAAACGCATGGAGTCCTCCGTGAGCGCCTTCCGTTCGACGCTGGGCCGCGTGCGTAGTTCCTGCGCCGATATCCTGGATCGACTCGCGGCGCTTGACGCGCGCGATACCAACGATGCTCTCGCTTGCGTCGACGCGGGCTACGGGACCGAGGGGCTCGATGACGGCCTCGATGACCGCGATGCCGAAATATTCGAGACCGGGGCCCAGATTCGCGTCGACCTGCGCGACGTGGATCGCGAGGCTTTGTCCGCGGACCTGTCACGCGACATCGAGATCCTCGACGAGCTCATCGGTTACGCCCGCGCGGTAACCCCCGATCGGGATGCCAAGCTCGGCGCGTTGAGGACGCTGATCGCGGAGAAGACCGGAGCTGGACAGATCAATCCGGGTAACAGAAAAATACTCATTTTCAGCGCCTTCGCTGACACCGCGACCTACCTGTACGACCAGTTGGCGCCGGAACTGCTCCGGACCCATGGCCTGACGTGCGCCCAGGTGACGGGCACCCGCAACCGCGTCGCTGGGAAGCGGCGGGCGAGCGGTGGCTTCGAGGATATCCTCGGCCGTTTCTCGCCGCGTTCGAAGGAAACCATTAGACGTGCGCAGCGGGAGGGCGAGATCGATATTATTGTCGCAACGGATTGCATTTCGGAGGGGCAGAACCTCCAGGACTGCGATTGCGTGATCAATTACGACGTGCACTGGAACCCGGTGCGCATCGTGCAGCGCTTCGGCCGCGTCGACCGCCTGGGTTCGACGAACAAGCACATTCAGATGGTGACCTTCTGGCCGGACGTCGACCTCGAGTCCTACATCAAGCTTGAGTCGCGTGTGAAGGCACGCATGGCTCTGGGCGATGCGAGCGCCTCCGGTGAGGAGAATCTGCTCACCCCCTCGGAGGACATGAACGACCTGGAGTATCGCTCGGATCAGTTGCGTGCCCTGCGCAGCGAGACCCTCGACCTCGAAGACATGCGGCGAGGAATGTCGATCACTGATTTTGCGCTGGACGATTACCGGATCGAGCTGGAGCGCTACATGAACGCGAACCCGGGCGTGTTGGAAGGCGCAGCGACGGGCTTGCACGCGGTCGTGTCAATCCCGGACGACCTGCGCGCTCAGGTGAGTCCGGGAGTGGTTTTCTGCCTTCAACAGCGTGACGGCACCCATGATGCCAACCGTGCACACGCCCCGCTCTCTCTGATTTACGTGCCGCGGGACGCGACGGGCGCACCGACGCTGTCCCATCCAACGTGTTCCCTGGACCTGCTCAGGCGGCTGTGCGAGGGACACCGTGAGCCACTGGAAGCCCTGTGCGCCCAATTCGATCGAGCCACACGTGATGGTGAGGACATGAGCGAGTACACGGCTTTGCTGAGCCAGGCCGTCGCAGCGGCGATCAGGCAGGGAGAAGAGGCAACCCTCGAATCGCTGTTCACACCCGGAGCGATTGCCCAGGGAGCCTCGTCAGAAGCTGACTTCTCACTGGTGAGCTTTGTGGTGCTCCTGTGAGTTCCATCGATTGGGAGTCGACACTGGCCATGCCACCCGGCGTCCGCCGATTCGAGCGCACGATTCCTGTCCACGTGCTGGAGCTCGAGGCGGACCTGACGCGCACGCAGCGCGAGGGTCTGGGCAAGATTGAGACGCTGACTCTTCTGGGAGTCGCACAGGAGACCACGACTCGTATTCCCGCCACTCCAGCGACGGATCGTCGTATCGACGCGGTCTTGTTCGTGCGGGCCTCCCTCGGCAACACGCGGGCGCTCGAGTCGACTGCCACTGTGGTGCACGCCTGCTTCCCGCATCCATCGGTCCTGATCCTGGAGAACGCCCGTGGCGACGTCTGCCTGTCGGCAGCGCTCACGTCGCGTCGCAAGCGTGCGACAGGGTTCGCCGTCAACGCCATGGAGGCGGACAGTGACATCGGTTCGTGGCGGCGCACCGAGCAGGGGAAGGCGTTCCTGTCCTCGTTGGCTTTCGAGACCCTTGATCAGCGTTCGCTGGCTCATCTGACACAGGACATCATGGCCAGAATCCGTTTGGCTCGCGTCGCTCGTCTTGTTGGTTTCTATCCGGATCCGGGGCTGTGCCGGACCCCGGATGTGGTGGCTGTGATCGAGCGTTTGCTTGAATGTCAGGGCAGGCAGGATCGACTGCGCGCCCGGTGGAAGGCACACGGGACCACGCAGCGTGAACGCCTGCGGCTACGAATTCCTCTCAGCGAGGCGATCGACCAGACGAAGGCAGCGGTCGATGAGCTGACGCGACGTTGCGGCCGTTGACGTGCGCCTAGCGCCCGAGCTTCTCGCGCACAACCTGAGCGACCTTGCGGCGCAGGATTTTACCCATCTGGTTGCGGGGAAGCTCCGCGATGAAGACGATCTGGCGAGGCAGGGCGTAGTGGGCGATCGACTTTTCCGCCCACTCGCGCACCTGCTCCAGGGTGAGGCGCGCGGCACCCTCCTCCAGGATGATCGCCGCAGTGACCTCCTCGGTGGCATCGGAGACGGGCACTCCGACGACGGCGACGTCAGCGACCCCGGGCAGCGACCTGATTGCGGCCTCAACCTGGGAGGGATAGACATTGAAACCGCCGGAGAGGATCAGTTCCTTCTTGCGGTCGGCCATGGAGATGTAGCCGTCGTGGTTGACGCCAACATCCCCGGTTTTGAACCATCCTTCCGAGGTAAACACGCGCGCGCTCTCCTCGGGAGCGTCAAGGTAGCCCTCGAAGACCTGCGGACCCCGCACGATGATCTCGCCGGGCTGGCCGTCCTCGACGTCGCGCGTATCGTCCTCCAGGGAGACCAGGCGCAGCTGTGTGGAGGGGAAGGGAACGCCGAGCACGCCGTGTCGGCGCCGGTCGGATAGGGGAGCGCCGGTGAGGACGGGCGCCGTCTCGGAAAGCCCGTATCCCTCGACGATGAGACCGCCCGTGGTGGCCTCCCAGTCTGCGGCGAGCGCCTTCGACAGGGGCATCGCGCCCGCGACCGAGTAGCGGATCGACGAGATGTCGGTGCCGGTCTGCTTCGCGCGCGCGAGGATCCGCTCGAACATGGGAGGGACGCCCACGAAGAAGGACACTGGGCGGCGCTTGTGCGCGTCGAGGGCCATCTGGGCATCGAACTTGGGCAACAGTACCTGGGTGGCAGCCTTGGCAACGGCAGCGCACAGGAAGAAGGTCAGGCCAAAGGCGTGGAAGTAGGGCAGTAGAGAGAAGAATGTTTCGGCGCCCTCGTGCAGTTTCCACACCCAGAACATGCACTGATTGACGTTGACGCCGATGTTCGCGTGGGTCAGGGGAGCCGACTTGGGAACCCCGTTCGTGCCCGAGGTGTGCAAGATGACGGCGCGGTCGTGCAGGCCGGGCAGCGGATGGGAGGCGTCGATGGGCCGCGCCGAGGCTGTGGCGCGGTCCCACGACACGCAGGCCGCGGGCACGGCGCCGCGCAGCTGAGCGCGCATCTGGCGCGCGCGAGGCACCGGCAGCTTCAGGAGGAAACGCTGGGAGGCGGGCATCGAGAAAGAAATATCGACCGTCAAGACCGTGTCGAGCGCATCGAGGGGATAGGCGTCGACGCACTTTTCCCACACGACCGCGACCCGACCGCCGTGACGCGCCAGCTGCCCGGCTATTTCTTGCGCGGGAGCGAGGGGATTGTGCTGGGCCGCGACCGCCCCGATGCGCATGCAGGCGTAGAAGGCCACGAAAGCCTGCGGGCAGTTCGGCAGCGCGATGGCCACCGTGTCACCCGCGCGCACCCCGGCCTCGTGCAGGACGCGCGCGGCGCGCAGCACCTGATCGCGCACCTGCGCGTAGGTGGTCGTGGCCCCGAAATAGTCCAACGCCACGCGATCGGGGTACAGGCGCGCGGTCGTGTCGAGGAGCTCGTACAGGGAAGTCTCGGGCACGGGTACCTCGTAGGGCACCGCGTCGTAGAGGTCGTGTGCCTGCTCGACGATACTCCGTGTCATGACGTCCTCCTGTGATCGACCTCAACAATTGTAGCGACCGGCACGGGCGCACTCACACGCGAGAGGCGCTCCAGGTGTCGCACGTCGCAATATCGCCAGAATCCAGCCCCTTCTGGAGCCAGGTCGCGCGCTGTGTGGCGCTGCCGTGCGTCCACGACTCGGGGTTCGTCGTGCCCTGGTACTTGCTCTGGAGTCGGTCGTCGCCGATGGCCTCGGCGGTCTGCAGGGCGCCCATCACCTGGTCAGCGCTGGGCGTGCGCAGGTAGGGCGTGCCCGTCGTCGGATCCGGGGTGGTGGAGGCCCAGTGCATCCACACACCCGCGTAGCAGTCCGCCTGCAGCTCGGAGCGCACGCCCGCCCCCTGTTCGCCCGTCTCTCGCGTGTCGTAGGTGCGGAACACACCCTGCAGGTTCTGGATGTGGTGGCCCCACTCGTGGGCGACGACGTACTCCTGCGCCAGCTCGGAGTCGGACGCGCCGTACTGGGAGACCATGTCCTCGAAGAAGCCGAGGTCGAGGTACACCGTCGAGTCACCCGGGCAGTAGAAGGGACCGACGGCGCTCGTCGCGGACCCGCACGCCGTGGACACGGAACCCGTGAACACCTGGAAGTCGGGCAGCTCGTAGCTAACGCCCGTGTTCTGCTGTGCCAGCTGTGCCTTCCACACCTCGTCCAGGGACTGGGCGGTGGCCACCATGCGGCACTCCACGCGCGCGTTCGCGTCCGCGCCCGTGCGGCACGTCGAGACATCAACCGTGGAACCGGACGAGGACGATGTCGACGACGGGGAGGAGATGAGACTCGTCAGGTCGATGCCCGTGACATAGGAGAAACCCAGGATCAGCAGGACGCCCAGGAGCGAGCCTCCGCCAACGCCGGCGGCCTTACGGCCAGCGCCCGAGGTGCCCACGCGCGAGGGGTCCAGGTGGATGTTGTCGTTGAAACTCATTGGTACTCCAAATCATCAGGGGCGTCGACCGGCCTGGTAGCGGCCGAGCATGTCTGAACGGAACTCCTCGAAGCACCCGTCTTTGATGGAGGCGCGGATGGCGTCCACGAGGCGCAGCGTGAACCACTCGTTGTGGATTGTGGCCAGCGTCGAGGACAGGATTTCCTTCGCCTTGAAGAGGTGATGGACGTAGGCGCGCGTGTAGTGCGTGCAGGTGTAGCACTCGCAGCCCTCGACGAGCGGCGTGAAGTCGCGCTTGAAGCGCGCGTTCGTGATGTTGAAGCGGCCGTCGGGCGTATAGATCGCCGCGTTGCGTGCGACGCGCGAGGGGTTTACGCAGTCGAAGGTATCGGCTCCGGCAGCGACGCCGGCGAAGAGGTCCTCGGGCTCGGAGATCCCCAGGAGATGGCGGGGGCGGTCCTCGCCGAGCTCCTCGCACACCCAAGACACGATCGTGCCGAGGTTCTCCTTTTCGAGGGCGCCGCCCACACCGAAACCGTCGAAGCGCTGCCCGTCGGCTTCCATATCGGCCATCGTGCGGGCGGCCCGGCGGCGCAGGTCCTCCCACTGGGCACCCTGGATGACGCCCCACAGCTGCTGGTAGGGCTTGCCTGCGCGTTCGCGCGTCAGCCGCCCGTGTTCGACCAGGCAGCGCCTCGCCCATGCGTGCGTGCGCTCGAGCGATTCGACCTGGTAGTCGCGCGGGTGCAGCAGCGACGTCAGCTCGTCGAAGGCAAACATGATGTCGGCGCCCAGCTGATGCTGGATCCCCATCGACACCTCAGGATTGAAGCGGTGCTTCGTGCCATCGATGTGGCTGGAGAACACGACACCGTCATCGTCGACCACGGCGTTCGAGGCCTTGATCGCCTGCATCTGGACGGCCGGGTCGCTCGGATCGGCCTGGCCGGAAAACTCCTGCGAGAGGACCTTCTTGAAGCCAGCGCCCAGGGAGAGCACCTGGAAGCCGCCCGAGTCCGTGTAGGTTGGCCCCGCCCAGTTCATGAAGGACGCGAAGCCCCCGGCCTCGTCGACGATGTCGGAACCTGGCTGGAGATAGAGGTGATAGGCGTTGGCCAGCACCGCCTGAGCGCCGAGCGATCGCACCATCTCCGGGGTGAGCGCCTTGACGTTCGCCTTGGTTCCCACGGGAATGAAGGCCGGTGTGGCAATGGTGCCGTGCGCTGTGTGAATGACGCCGGTGCGCCCCAGGCCGCGCTCAGCCTCCAGGCGCGCGCCGACCTCGAATCCGCGGTCGGGGCGGTGGGCTCCCGACGAGGCCGGGGCTGAAAAAGGCGCGACCTGTTCGGGGGAGGGGGCGCCGAGCCAGTGAGCGTTCATTGACCAAACACCTCGTCTTTCGCCAGGCGCTCGCTGCGGCGGATCGCCGCGATCACCGGGTAGGTCAGGGGCAGGAGCACGACCTCGAGCAGCACCTTGTAGAAGTACCCGGTCACGGTGTAGTTAATGAAGTTACCCATCGACATCTCGCCGTAGAACAGGATCGTGCAAAACAGGATCGTGTCCGCGGCCTCGCCGACTATCGTCGAACCGATGAGGCGGGCCCACAGGTGCTTCGAGCCCCACTTCCGGCGAATCCACACGAGCACGTAGGAATTCAGCAGCTGACCCGCGAGGTACCCGACCAGGGACGCCAACACCGCGCGCCACACGACGCCCAGAACTGCGGCGAAGGCGTCCTGGTTCTCGTAGTCGGGGGCCGGGGGCAGGTACTGGACGATGAAGAAGGTAAGGGAGGCCAGGAACGAGGCCACAAAACCCATGATGATGACCCGCCGCGCGCGAGCGAAACCATACACCTCGGACAGGACGTCGCCGATGATGTAGGTGAGCGGGAAGAGGATAGCGCCCCCATCGAAAATCAAATAGTGGGTGGAAGACCCCACCATGAAAGCCTTCGTCGCTGCGATATTCGAAATAAGCAGCAGCGCGACGAACGCGACCGAAATGATGTCGAGGGCGCGCGCGGGGCGCGCCGATCCAGACGGGACCGGGCTATCTGTCATGGGATGAAATCCTCACTTATGAGCACTGTAACGGTTATATGCACCACCCATTGTGCCCGGAAAAGGTGCCGTGTGACCCAACAGGGCCCTGCGGGGGCGGGTTGATTCGCCCACAACGGTCCCTCCCTCTACTCTTGGAGCGTGATTAACGTCCAGGATTTCTCGCTGCGAATCGGTGCCCGTGAACTCGTCAACCACGCGAGCTTCCGCATCGACAAAGGAATGTGCATCGGCCTCGTGGGGCGCAACGGCGCCGGAAAGACCACGACAATGCGCCTGCTCGCCGGCGAAGCCGACCGCGGGGGAGCGGCCGAGTACACCGGCACAATCACCTCCAACGGAACCATCGGCTACCTCGCGCAGGACACGCACGTCGGCGACCCGCAGATGTTGGCCCGTGACCGCATCATCTCCGTGCGCGGCATCGACTCCATCATCGCGCGTATTCGCAAGGCAGAGCACGAGATGTCGACGACCGAGGGCGCGCGCCAACAGCGGGCCATGGAACGCTACGTCAAGCTCGATCAGCAGTTCACGAATTCGGGCGGGTGGGCAGCCAACGCGGAGGCCGCACAGATCGCCCATTCCCTCGGCCTCGAGGATCGCGTCCTGGATCAGAGGCTCGACACGCTCTCGGGTGGTCAGCGCCGCCGCGTCGAGCTCGCCCGCGTGCTCTTCTCCAACGCCGACGTCCTCCTCCTCGACGAGCCCACCAACCACCTCGACCACGATTCCATCGTGTGGCTGCGCGACTGGATCAAGACCTTCCCCGGCGGCGTCATGATCATCTCACACGACGTCAAGCTGCTGGGCGACACCGTCAATCAGGTGTTCTACCTGGACGCCAACCGCGCCCACGTCGACATCTACCATCTCACCTGGGCCGCCTACCTCAAGCAGCGCGAGGAAGACGAGCGCCGCCGCCGCAAGGAACGCGCCAACGCCCTGAAGAAGGCCGAGCACCTCAAGGCCCAGGGCGAAAAGATGAGGGCCAAGGCCACCAAGGCCGTCGCCGCCCAGCAGATGCTGCGCCGCGCCGAAGAACTCTTCGCCCAGGCGGGAGGGGAGGTCGCTTCGGACAAGGTCGCGCGCCTGCGCTTCCCCGACCCCGCTCCCTCCGGCCGCGTGCCGCTCACCGCCGAGGGCCTGTCCAAGTCCTACGGGTCCCTCGAAGTCTTCACCGGCGTCGACCTGGCCATCGACCGCGGCTCCAAGGTCGTCGTCCTGGGCCTCAACGGCGCCGGTAAGACCACGCTGCTGCGCCTCCTGTCCGGCATCGAGGAACCCGACTCCGGCCGGGTCGTCCCCGGTCACGGCCTCAAGCTCGGCTACTACGCCCAGGAGCACGAAACCCTCGACGACACCCGCACAATCCGCGAGAACATGGCCGAGGCCGCCCCCACACTCGACGACACGCACGTGCGCAACATCCTCGGACAGTTCCTCTTCCAGGGCGACGACGTCGACAAGCCCGTCTCCGTTCTCTCCGGCGGCGAAAAGACCCGCCTCGCCCTGGCCACCCTCGTCGTCTCCGGCGCCAACGTCCTGTTGCTCGACGAACCCACCAACAACCTCGACCCCGCCTCACGCGAGGAGATCCTCGCCGCCCTGCGCGACTACGAGGGCGCCGTCATCCTCGTCACCCACGACCCCGGCGCCGTCACCGCGCTCAACCCGCAGCGCGTCCTGCTCCTGCCGGACGCCGACGAGGACCTATGGGACGACAGCTACCTCGACCTCGTCACCCTCACCTGAGGAGCAACGCAGCCCACGACAAAGGCCGGGACTGGATGAACCAGCCCCGGCCTCGTCGCACCTGTCAGAGGACCTTGGAGAAGAACTCCTTCGTGCGGTCCTCCGTGGGGTTGTCGATGACGTCTGCGGGAGCGCCCGCCTCGACGATCACGCCGCCGTCCATGAAGACCACCTGATCGGCGACCTCCCGAGCAAACCCGATCTCGTGGGTGACCACGGCCATCGTCATGCCCGACGCCGCCAGGTCCTGCATGACCTGGAGGACCTCGCCGACCAGCTCCGGGTCGAGCGCGGAGGTGGGCTCATCGAAGAGCATGATGTCCGGATCCATCGCGAGCGCACGGGCGATCGCCACACGCTGCTGCTGGCCGCCCGACAGCTCGGCGGGGTAGTGGTCCGCGCGATCCGCCAGCCCCACACGCTCTAGGAGTTCCAGGGCCTGCGCGCGGGCCTCCTTCTTCGAATGCTTGAGCACCTGAACGGGCGCCTCCATCACGTTCTCCAGGGCCGTCATGTGGGGGAACAGGTTGAAGCGCTGGAACACCATGCCGATACGGGAGCGCTGCGCGGCGATCTCCTTGTCGTGGCGCTCGAAGAGAGCGCCGCCCGCATACTCGCGATAGCCCAGCAGCTCCCCATCGACGTACACGCGACCCGCGCTGATCTTCTCCAGCAGATTCAAGCAGCGCAGCAGCGTGGACTTACCCGAGCCCGACGGCCCAAGGATCACGCACACCTCGCCCGACGCGATGTCCAGGTCGATGCCCCGCAGCACATGCAGGTCGCCGAAGAACTTATGGACGCCGCGCACGGACACCATCGGTGTTTCATCGGTCGTCGTCTCCACAGCCTTGTCCGTCATGGTGTCACATCCAAAAACTTGAGCGTGCTCGTCTTCTTGTCGTCCCCATCCGAGCTATCCTCGTCGGTGGACGCATGTGCGCCGGCGTTGTCGCGGCGTTCGAACCCCTTGCCGAAGTGCTTTTCGATCATCGACTGGATGACCATCAGCAGGCTCGTAATCACCAGGTACCAGATCGCGGCTGCGATCAGGAGCGGCACGGGGGCGAAGGTCGCCTGGCCGCGTTGACGCGCGATGAAGGTGAGCTCAAGCGTGAAGGGAATCGCCGACACAAGGGAGGTGGTCTTGAGCATCGAGATCGTCTCGTTGCCGATCGGGGGCACGATGACGCGCATCGCCTGGGGCAGGATGATCCTGCGGAAGATCGTCGCCCGCGGCATGCCCAGGGCCGTCGCCGCCTCCCACTGGCCCTTCGAGACGCTCAGCAGGCCCGCGCGCATGATCTCCGCGAGGTACGCGCCCTCGTTGAGGCCCAGGCCCACGAACGCCATCCAGAACGGCGTGAAGTAGGTCGCCGTATCGAAGCCGACCTCCCAGCCCAACAGCGTGCCGAGGAACGGCACCCCAACGGACAGTGACGGGTAGAGCGTGGGCAGAAGTGACCAGAAGATCAGCTGCGTGTAGATAGGCGTCCCACGGAAGAACCAGATGTAGGCCATCGCCACCCAGCGCAGGACCGGGTTGACCGACTGGCGCATGATCGCCATCGTGATGGCGAGGACCGTGCCCACCGCCATCGCGAAGACCGTCAGGATGATCGTGAAGGCGACGCCCTGCATGATCGAGGCGGAGAAGAGCCACTGGAACACGACGCCCCATTGGAAATTCACGTTGGTGATCAGGCCGTGAATGGCCATTGCCGCGAGGATCGCGACGATGATCGCGCTGACCCACCTCCCCGGCCGGGGGACGGGTTTGGCATCGAGCAGCTCGACGCCGTCTTTCATGTGTGCCATGTGAGCCTCAGTCGGTGGTTGCCGGGTTGAGTTCCGCCGTCGTCAGGGCGGCTTCCTTCGCGCCGTAGGTGTCGAGGATGTCGGCGAGGTAGCCGTTGTCCATCAGGTACTGCATGGCCTTCTGGACCGCCTCAGTGAGCTGGGCATCATCCTTGTTGATGGCCACGCCCTGGGGGGCGGACTCGACGACGTCGCCAACCTGCTCGATCTGGCCGCCCGAGAGGGAAGCCGTGTATCCAATGACGGTGGAGTCGGCGAAGGTCGCATCGTACTGGCCGCCGATCACCTTGGTGGTGATGTCGGTCTGCAGGTCGTGCGGCATGATCGTGATCTTGTCCTTACCGTCGGCCACGCATTTCTCGGACAGCTCGGTCGCGTAGTCCTCCTGAGCGGTGCCGGTCTGGACGCCGATGGTGGTGCCGCAGGGGTTGGTCGGGTCGAAGTTCTTCGGGTTGCCCTTGGCGACGCCGAAGGCGGATCCGACCTGGACGTAGGAGATCAGGTTGGCCTGCTCCTCGCGCTCGGAGGTGATCGTGAAGGAGGAGATGCCCACGTCGAACTTGGTGCCGAGGGCCGGGATGATCGTCGGGAACTCCGCGTGGTTGGTGGTGCCTTCCTTCAGGCCCATGACCTTGGCGAGGGCGCGGTTGATGTCGACGTCGTAGCCCTGGGGGGTCTGGGAGTCGTCGCCGAGGAACTCGGCGGGGGCGTAGTCCGCGGAGGCGCCGTTGCGCAGGGTTCCTCGCTTCGCAACGTCGTCGGGCACCAGGGCGGCGATTTCGTCGACCGTGGGGATCGCCGAGACGTCGTACGAGGTCGTGGCAGCGCTCGAGCTGGAAGCGTTTGCCCCGGTGGACGGTCCGTTCGAGGACGTGGCCGGATCCGCGCAGGCGGCCAGCGGGAGTGCGGCTGCTGCTGCCAGAGTGATGAGAGCGTGTGCCTTCGTGATGGTCATGATGTGCCTTCCGATGGGGTGGGGCTGTGTGCCCCTGCGTTGCTACCATTATGCGCCTATATGCATAATGGTGCATATTATGCGTTGATTGTCACGCGATCAGTTGACGACGGGGTTGACATCCGCGCTCGTCAGTGCTGCACCGTCGGCGCCGTAGGTGGCGAGAATGTCGGTGAGGTAGCCATTGTCCATGAGGTACTGCATAGCCTGCTGGACCGCCTCGGTCAGCGCTTCATCATCCTTACTCACCGCGACGCCCTGGGGTGCGGATTCGAAGGTATCTCCGAGCTGGACGATCTTTCCGCCCGACTGCGCGCTCGTATAGCCGATGACGGTCGAGTCGGCCAGGGTTGCGTCGTACTGGCCTGATATGAGCTTGGTGGCAATGTCGGTCTGGAGTTCGTGTGGCATGACCGTGATCTTCTCTTTCCCGTCGGCCACGCACTGATTGGACAGATCGTCTGCGTAGGTCTCCTGGGCGGTGCCGGTCTGAACGGCGATCGTCATGCCGCACGGGTTGGAGGGGTCGAAGTTCTTCGGGTTCCCCTGCGCGACGCCCCAGGCCGATCCTACGTTGAGGTAGGAGATCATGTTGACCTGCTGCTCGCGTTCGGAGGTAATCGTGAAGGAGGATAGGCCCACGTCGAACTTCGTGCCCAGTGCGGGGATGATCGTCGGGAACTCGGAGTGCTTCGTCGTCCCCTCCTTAAGGCCCATGACTTTCGCGAGCGCCCTGTTGATGTCGATGTCATAACCGATGGGGGTCTGCCCATCGGCAGCCATGTACTCGGCGGGGGCGTAGCCGGTCGATGCGCCGTTGCGCAGTGTGCCCCGCTTCCTGATCTCGTCGGGGACGAGGGCCGCGATCTCGTCGACCGTGGGGATGGCCGAGACGTCGTAGTGCGTCGTCGATGCGGCGGTGGAGGAGTTGCTCTGCTCGGTTGTGGTGGAGTTTGTCGTCGGGTCCGCGCATGCGGTCAGTGCAACCGCTGCCGTGGTCGCCGTCAGGGCTGCGAGAATCTTTGTCGAGTGCATGGTTATGTTCCTCAGTATCTGTATTGTTGCGGATCGTCGATACTGAATATGCAAGCAGACGCATACTATGCACGTCTAGAGAGTCTCACATCCCGGATACGAAAGTGGGCGAGCACACTGTGCTCGCCCACTTGACTGCGCGTGTTAGTTTCCGCGCAGCGCACGCCGCGACGCGCGGGCGCGCAGGGGATCAATGCCCTTGGGGATGGGAGGCTCATTCGAACGCAGCGCGTTGATGCGCGCCGACACCTGCGGAACTTCCTCCGCAGTCAGAACGTTCTTCAGGCCACGCAGGGCGCGCTGCAGGTCCTTCAGGGCTGTCTGACCATCCTCTCGACCCACCTGAATCTGGTGGACGGGAACGTTTCGCATCACCTTGGTGACGCGCTTGGCCTCGGACTGCAGGAGTGGGCGCACACGGGACGCGGGTCCCTCGGAGATGAGGACGACGCCCGGGCGTCCGACGATGCGCCAGACAAGATCCTGCTCACGCGTGAAGGCGACCGGCTGTTCGGGAATGATCCAGCCACGCTGAATCTGGGAGAGCGCGACCTTCACGGCCCCGGCGGTTTCTTCGACCTGCGCATAGAGCGCGCGGCGGGCCAGGAAGCTCAGGATTGCGAGGGCTGCGGTGATGGAACCCATGATGCCGATGACGAGCCAGCCGATCCAGGATGTGTTCGTCAGGAACGCCAGCAGCATAAACACGGCGATGACAAGAGCGGCCGCTCCCAGGAGGATCCACGGCAGCGCCGGATACGTGCGTGCGGTCAGTCGATATGCGTCGAGCACGTTCTGGTAGAAGCGCCTCTTCGCAGGGGGATTCTTTTCACTCATAGGACCATTATTCTACGTGCTAACACCCCGACAAAGCCCGCGCATCCGGCCGGGCACTATGTGAGATGAGTTGCATCACATTGAGTGAGTTTAGACAATGACCGTATGGATATCGGGGGATATGACATTGGTCAGGTGTTCCACATCGGTGCCCGTGGCCCGCTGTGGAGGACGCGAACGAACGCCGGAGAGGCACTCATCGCCCTGCGCTCAGCAGACGATGGTCGGCGCTGCCTCCCGCGATGGAAGGCGTGGGCGCGTGTGTCGTCGCATCACGTCGTCGCGCTGCGTGACGTCGTCCAATCCGACGACGGTCGCTGGGCCATCGTCTATGACTACGTCCACGGTCGCCCGCTGGACGTCGAGATCGGATCGGCGGACCTGCGCCCCAAGGCAACCCGACGGCAGATTGTCGAGGGAATTGCCGCTGGCCTGGGTGCCCTTCACGCGGCGGGTATCGTCCACGGCGACCTCACGCCCGCAAACATCATGGTGACGCCGCAGGGCAGGGCGGTGATCATCGATCTCATCGACGAGATCGGGGAAGGGGAGGGGACGCCCGGATGGAGCGTGGACAGCGTCGGCATGGAGGGGGATCGTCAGTGCCTGCGCCGCATCGCCTCGCTCCTCGAGATGGACGAGGTCTTGGCGCAGCTCGGCTACGACGATGTCGCCGCCGCCGTGGCATCGGGGGCAACGCCAGTGCTCGCCGACCCCGAGGAACACGTCATCGCGCGCGAGCCAGTTGATCCCGAACAGGTCATCGCGGATCTTCGGGCGGCTGCCCTGCGCGAAGACACGGCTATCGAAGACGAGGGACACACGCGGCGGACGAGGAGGCGAAAACACGCAGGAGACATGGGTCCCACCGAAACGAGAGGCCCGATCCGCACCAGGGCGGCGCTCGTTGGCGCAATCGCGGTGCTCATCCTCGCTCTCGGTGTCGGCGGTTACGCGGGATGGCGCACCCTGACTTCGACGGCGAGGCCGAGCGATGGGGAGGGCATTCAGTCCCAGCCCCCGGCGGACCCGTGCGATGTGACGGCGGTGACCGACCTGATCAATCACGCGATCGAGGTACGCGATCAGGCGGTTATCGCGGGAGATGCCTCGGGACTCGATGCCGTCCTCGGCGGAGACCTGCTCGATCAGGACACCAAACGGATCGAGTCAATGCGATCGGGAGGGGTGCGCGTCGAAGCACTCGTATCCCGCGTCGACGACGTCTCCGTTGTCGCCTGCGAACCCGGAGCTATCGACGTGAGCGCGACCCTGAGCGTCTTAGAGTCGCGCACCTGCGTGGAACAGACCTGCGACCAACACGGGGCGCCGAACTCCGCCAACCTCACCCTGAGGGTCGATCCGGTATCCGGCAAGGTCGTCGCGGCCACTGCGCCGCCATCCCCGGACTCGGAGCAAGCCGAGTCGGGGCACGAGGAGTAGCGTGGCAATGCAGTGATGGGGTGGGCCCGCGGGCCCACCCCATCACGAGCGTGGAAGAGAATCAGAGAGCCAGGTCGGCCTCGAACGCGCCCTCCTCCAAGCGCTTCTTCACGTCCATGAGGAAGCGCGACGCATCCCCGCCGTCAATCAGGCGGTGATCGTAGGACAGCGACAGGTAGACCATGGAGCGGATCGCGATGACATCGGCGCCGTCGGCACCCTTCATCACGACGGGGCGCTTAACGATCGTGCCGACGCCCATGATCGCGGTCTCGGGCATGTTGAGAACGGGCGTGTCGAAGAGCGCGCCACCCGAACCGGTGTTCGTAACCGTGAAGGTCGAGCCGGACAGCTCGTCGGGGCCGATCTTCGAGTCGCGGGTGCGTGCCGCCAGGTCGTTGATGGACGCGGCGATGCCGGGGATGTCCTTCTCGCCCGCATTCTTCATGACCGGGACGAGCAGGCCACGCGGCGTATCAACGGCGATGCCCACATGCTCGTGATCGAAGTACGTGACCTCCTTGTCGTTGATGGTCGCGTTGAGCTTCGGGTGGTAGGCGAGAGCCTCCGTCGCTGCCTTCACGAAGAAGGGCAGGAAGGTCAGCTTCGTGCCGTGCGTGGCCAGGAAGGCGTCTTTCGAGCGGGCGCGAAGCGCGGCAACCTTGGTGACGTCGACCTCGATGACCGTGGTCAGCTGAGCCGCGGTCTGGAGCGACTCGACCATGCGGCGCGCGATCGTCTGGCGCAGGCGGGTCATCTTTTCGGTCGTGCCACGCAGGGGCGACGGCTCGCGAACGGCCTCGGCCTTCGCGGCGGGAGCGGCGGGGGCG
>NZ_ALIY01000053.1:0-10377 GCF_000283035.1 Actinomyces sp. ICM58 | reverse complement strand
CGCGCCGCCGTCGAGGCCGGACTCCTCCCGGGTCTGCTTCCCTTCGGCCGCGGCATCGACGAGGCCGGGGTGCAGTCCCTGGGGTGGGGTGAGCTTCCCGAGCGCGGCCTCGACGCCGAGCAGATGATCGAGGCAGCCATCTCCCGAGAGCTCTCCGCCCTGGTCGTCGGCGGCGTCGACGTGCGCGACTTCGATAATCCGGCCCGCGTGCGCGCAGCGCTCGACGCGGTTCCCTTCCTGGTCTCCCTCGAGGTTCGTGCCTCCGAGGTGACCAAGAGGGCCGACGTTGTCCTGCCGGTGGCTCCCGCGGTCGAGAAGAACGGCACCTACATCAACTGGGAAGGCCGCCTGCGTCCCTTCGGCCAGGCCCGCTCGGCCACGTCCCTGACGGACCGTGACGTGTTCGTGCGCCTGACCGAAGAGTTCGATCTCGACCTGGACATCACCGCCCTGGCCGACCTGTACGAGGAAGTCAACCCCCTCATGGAGTGGGACGGCGCCCCGCAGGCCTTCGAGCCGGTGCCCGCGCAGGCCCCCGCGGCCGCCGGAAAGGGCCAGGTTCTCCTCGCCTCCCACAAGCCGATGATCGACGCCGGTCGCCTCCAGGACGGTGCCCCGTGGCTGGCCGGATCGGCCCGCCGCCCCGTCCTCCTGGCCTCGGCTGCGACGCTGGCCGCCGCGGGCATCGCCCCCGGCGCCGACGCGACGCTTGAGACCGAAATCGGCGCGATCACCCTCCCGGCCGCCATCGCGGACCTGCCCGACTCCGTCGCGTGGGTGCCCGAATGCTCGACCGGCTCCGTAATTCACGACAATCTCGGCGGTGTCGGCACCGTCGCGACCCTGCGCGCCACGCAGGAGGTGGCACGATGACACTCGCACCCTTCGCAGTCCCGGAGTACACCGCCGCGGACTTTAGCCAGGACACCTGGTGGATCAGCCTCATCAAGGCCGTGTTCATCATCGTCTTCCTGATCGCCAACGTGCTCCTGGCCCTGTGGGTCGAGCGCCGAGGCCTGGGTCGCATGCAGACGCGTCCCGGCCCGAACGTCGCTGGCCCCCTCGGCCTGTTCCAGGCGTTCGCGGACGCCGGCAAGCTCCTCTTCAAGGAGGACATGTGGACCCGCCGGGCCGAGAGGTTCCTGTACTTCCTGGCCCCCGCGATCGCGGCCTTCGCGGCCTTCAGCGTCTACGCGGTCATCCCCATGGGTCCGAACGTGAAGATTGGCGACATCTCCACGCCGCTGCAGCTGGCCGACATGCCCGTCGCCTCCCTGTACATCCTGGCGATCGCCTCGCTGGGCCTGTACGGCATCGTCCTGGGTGGCTGGTCGACCCGCTCGACCCTGCCCCTGTACGGAGCCGTGCGTTCCTCCGCGCAGGTCATCTCCTACGAACTGGCCATGGGCCTGTCCCTCGTGAGCGTATTCCTCATGTCGGGCTCCATGTCCACCTCGCAGATCGTCGCGGCTCAGGGACAGTTCTGGTGGGCATTCACCCTGTTCCCCGCGTTCGTCATCTACTGCATCAGCGCCGTCGGTGAAGTCAACCGTCTGCCCTTCGACCTCCCCGAAGCCGAAGGCGAGATCGTCGCCGGCCACATGACCGAGTACTCGTCGATGAAGTTCGGCTGGTACTACCTGTCCGAGTACGTCAACATGCTCAACGTCTCGGCCGTGGCCACCACGATGTTCTTCGGCGGATGGCACGCCCCGTGGCCGCTGTCCCACGTCGAGTTCCTCAACTCCGGCTGGTGGGGCATGCTCTGGTTCTTCCTGAAGATTTGGTTCTTCATGTTCCTGATGATCTGGACGCGCGCCACGCTGCTGCGCTTCCGCTACGACCAGTTCATGAACCTCGGCTGGAAGCGCCTCATGCCCATCGCGCTGGGCTGGCTCGTGCTCGTCGCCCTCGTGCGCGGCATCACCCAGTTCGTCCAGCTCTCTACGCCCGTGCTCTTCGGCGGCGTCGGCGGCCTCTTCCTGATCGCCCTGGCGATCATCTGGCTCACTGACAAGCCCGAGCCTGAGCCGATCCCGGCGTCCGAGCACGAATACACCGGCTTCGAAGACGGCTTCCCCGTCCCGCCGCTGCCCGGACAGACCCCCGTTGCCTCGCCGCGAGGCCTCGCCACCATCGAGGGCGAGCTTGCCCCGGCCGCGGCAATCGACAGCCCGAAGGAGTCCACCGATGAGTGAGAAGACCACCGACGAGGAGATGCTCTTCGAGCATGACCCCAAGGGTGCCCTCGCCCAGTTCGTCGCGCCCATGGCCGGCTACGGAGTCACCATGGCTTCCTTCTTCCGGCCCACCGTCACCGAGCAGTACCCGCGCGAACCCGCGCGCGTCATGCCCCGCTTCCACGGACGTCACCAGCTCAACCGCTACGCCGACGGCCTGGAAAAGTGCGTCGGCTGCGAGCTGTGCGCCTGGGCGTGCCCCGCCGACGCGATCTTCGTCGAGGCCGCGTCCAACACGCCCGAGGAGCAGTACTCGGCGGGCGAGCGCTACGGCCGCGTCTACCAGATCAACTACCTGCGCTGCATCTTCTGCGGCATGTGCATCGAGGCGTGCCCCACGCGCGCCCTGACGATGACGAACGACTTCGAAATCGCCAAGTACACCCGCGAGGACGACATCTACGAGAAGGAAGACCTGCTGGTTCCCCTCTCCGACGGGATGCTCGCAGCGCCCCACCCCATGGTCGAGGGTAAGAACGACATCGACTACTACCGCGGGGAAGTCACCGGCCCCACCGCCGCCCAGGTCGACTGGGTCGCGAGCCGCCGCCCCGACGACCCCTCCCTCAAGACGGTACGAGTCGCCGAGGAGGCACACTGATGAACCTGTCCAATGGTTGGCCCATGATGGGGTCAACGGGGGAGATCATCCTCTTCGCATGCGCGGCCATCGTCATGGTCGCCTGCGCTCTGGGTGTCCTCTTCTGTAAGAAGGCCGCGCACTCGGTCATCTGCATGGTCGGCGTCATGCTCGGCCTGGCGATCCTGTACATCGCCAATAGCGCCCCCTTCCTGGGTGTCGCCCAGATCGTCGTGTACACCGGTGCGATCATGATGCTCTTCCTCTTCGTCATCATGCTCATCGGCATTGGCACCTCCGACGACTACGCCCGCCAGTCCCGCGGCGCGATCGTCGCCGCGGTGCTCGGTGGCCTCGGCCTGATCGTGATCGTGACGACCGCGATCCTGAAGTCCGTGCCCGCCACTTACGCGGCGAACGAGGTCAACCCCTACTCCAACCAGCCGATCACCGACCTGGCGATCACCCTGTTCCAGGAGCACTGGCTGAGCATGGAACTCGCCGGCGGCCTGCTCATCACCGCCGCCGTCGGCGCGATGCTGCTCACCCACTCGGATCGCCTCGGCCCGAAGGTCACCCAGCTGCAGACCGCTCGCAACAAGATGCGCGCGTTCGGGGAGAAGGGCGCTCGCATCGGCCAGCTGCCCGCCCCCGGCGTCTACGCCCAGTCGAACGCGGCCGACGTGCCCGCCATCTCGGGTGAGACCCTCGGCCCCGTCGAGGAGTCGGTGCCCCGCGTGCTGCGCGTGCGCGGCCTGACCCGCACGATCGGCGAGGTCACCCCCGAGGTCTCCGAGCAGCTCGCCCTCGCCCGCAACGAGGCCGACGGCTCCGAGGCGCTCGAGGAATCGCCCTACACCATCGGGCGCACGCCCGACGTCCCGCGCTCCGGCTCCTTCGGGATGCCCGGCGCCGCCGCGCCCACCGGACTGGCCCAGCCTCGGGCTCGCAAGGCGCGCACCACCACCCCCACTGAGAAGAAGGAGGAGAGCAAGTGAGCCTCGCCTGGTACCTCATCCTCGCGGGTGTGCTGTTCGCCATCGGAGCGACCACGGTCCTCGTGCGCCGCAGCGCGGTCATCGCGCTCATGGGCGTCGAAATGATGCTCAACGCCGCGAACCTCGTCCTCGTGACGTTCTCGCGCATCAATTCCAACATCGACGGCCAGATCATGGCGTTCTTCGTCATGGTCGTCGCGGCGGCTGAAGTCGTCGTCGGCCTGTCGATCATCGTGTCCATCTATCGTTCGCGCTCGACCACGAGCATGGACGACCTCAACCTGCTGAAGAACTGAGGGAGGACGTAACTCATGACTACCTTCATGTTCCCGCAGGCTCTCACCGTCTACGATACGGTCCCCGCCACCGGAGCCGCCGCCTACGCGTGGGCGCTCATCCTCATCCCACTGGCCAGCGCAGGCCTGCTCCTGCTGCTGGGCCGCGCCTCGGACAAATGGGGCCACCTGCTGGCGACCCTCGCATCCTGGTCCACCTTCGTGGTCGGCGCGCTGATCGCCGCCCAGATGTGGAACGCTCCCGTGGACGCGCGCCGCTTCGGCCAGACGCTGTTCACCTGGATCCCCGCCGGTGACTTCACCGTCGACTTCGGTCTCCTCGTGGACCCGCTGTCGATCACGTTCGTCATCCTGGTGACCTTCGTCGGTTCGCTCATCCACGTGTACGCGATCGCCTACATGGAGCACGACGCGGCCCGCCGACGCTTCTTCGCCTACCTGAACTTCTTCATCGCCGCGATGCTGACCCTGGTCCTGGCCGACTCCTACGCCGGCCTGTTCGCCGGTTGGGAAGGCGTGGGCCTGGCGTCCTACCTGCTGATCGGCTTCTGGAACCACGTGCCCGCCTACGCGGTGGCCGCCAAGAAGGCCTTCATCATGAACCGTGTCGGCGACATGGGCATGCTGATCGCCATGATGGCGATGGTCGCCGCCTTCCACTCGGTGTCCTTCTCCGTCGTCTCTTCCCAGGTCGATTCGATCCCCGCGGCCTCCGCGACGGTCATCGGCTTCTTCCTGCTGGTTGCCGCCTGCGGTAAGTCCGCGCAGTTCCCGTTGCAGGCGTGGCTGGGCGACGCCATGGCTGGCCCGACCCCCGTCTCCGCGCTCATCCACGCGGCCACGATGGTTACCGCCGGTGTCTACCTGATTGTCCGTTCCGGCGACGTCTTCATGGCTGCGCCCATCGCGGCGACCGCCGTCGCCATCATCGGCGCGATCACGCTCCTCTTCGGCGCGATCGTCGGTTGCGCCAAGGACGACATGAAGAAGGTCCTCGCCGCCTCCACCATGAGCCAGATCGGCTACATGATGCTGGGTGCCGGCCTGGGCCCCATCGGTTGGGCGTTCTCGATCTTCCACCTCTTCACCCACGGCTTCTTCAAGGCCCTCATGTTCCTCGGCGCAGGTTCCGTCATGCACGGCATGGGCGACCAGGTGAACATGCGTCGCTTCGGCGCCCTGCGCGGCGCCATGAAGGTCACGTGGCTGACGTTCATGATGGGCTGGCTTGCCATCCTCGGCGTTCCCCCGTTCTCCGGCTACTGGTCGAAGGACAAGATCATCGAGGCCGCCTTCAGTGCCGACAGCTTCGGCGGCAACATTGCTCTGTGGGCCGGCTGGGTTTACGGCCCCGTCGCGATGATCGGCGCGGGCGTGACCGCGTTCTACATGTCGCGCCTGTTCTTCATGACGTTCCACGGCAAGGCCCGCTGGACCACCGAAGCGGAAGGCGCCCCGGTGCACCCGCACGAGTCCGGCCCCCTCATGACGATCCCGATGATCATCCTCGCCGTCGGCGCGGTCGCCCTCGGCGGCGCCCTGTCCGTCGGTGACACCTTCACCGACTGGCTGGTCCCCTCGATCGGCCACGTCATGCACGGTGATCCCGTCCTCAACGAGTACGTCATTCAGGGAGCCACCCTCGCCCTCGTCATCCTCGGCGCGGTTATCGCGTGGATGAAGTACGGGCGCGACGAGGTTCCCACCTCCGTCCCCGCAGGCAACGCCCTGACCGAGGCCGCACGCCGCGACCTCTACCAGGACACCGTCAACGAGACCCTGTTCATGATGCCCGCCAAGGGCCTCGTCACCGTCGCAACCGTCGGCGATGCGAGCGCCATCGACGGTGCGCTGAACGGCCTCGGCGCCGGCTCGCAGCTGCTCGGACGCATCGTCGGCGTCACCCAGAACGGCCTCGTGCGCACCTACGCCGCCTACATCCTGGGAGGCGTCATCCTCGCCCTGGCCATCGTCCTCGGATTCAGGCTGTAAGGGGAACACGACAATGGAAAGTGCAATGGTTGCTGCTAACTTCCCGTGGCTGACCGTCCTCGTGGCCCTCCCGGCCGCGGGTGCGGCCCTCCTCGGCTTCGTCCCGCCCCTGAGGCGCTCCGCTGGGCGCCTCGTCGCCCTGGCCATCGCCCTCGTCGAGCTCGCCCTCGGCGTGTACGCTGCCGCCACCGCGTTCAACTGGTCCGCCCCGGCCTCGTACCAGCTCTACGAGTCCCGCACGTGGATCCCGCAGATGGGCGTCACCTGGTCCCTCGGCGTGACCTCCCTCGGCCTCGTCATGATCCTCCTGGCCCTCGCGCTCGTGCCGATCGTGCTCGTCGCCGGCTGGGACGAGAACGAGGACCGGGGCGCCTACCCGGCGCTGGTGCTCGCCCTCCAGGCGTTCATGGTCCTCATCTTCGGGGCCTACGACCTGGTGGTCTTCTACGTCGCCTTCGAGGCCATGCTGGTCCCGCTGTACCTCATGATCGGACGCTACGGCGTCGGCGACGAGGCGGCCCGGCACAAGGCCGCGATGAAGTTCCTGCTGTACTCGCTCTTCGGCGGCCTGGTCATGCTCGGTGGCATCATCTACCTGTGGGCGAAGGCATCGGCCACGCCCATGGACGTGACGACCTTCTTCCGCATGGACCAGCTCACCCAGGTCCTGCCGAACCTGCCCGTCTCCATGCAGATGGTCATCTTCGCGACCTTCATGGTTGCCTTCGCGATCAAGGCCCCGATGGTCCCCGTCCACACCTGGCTGCCCGACACGGCCGCCGTCGCCCGCCCCGGAACCTCGGTTCTGCTGGTCGGCGTCCTGGACAAGATCGGCACCTTCGGCATGATCACGATGTGCCTGCAGCTCACCCCCGGCGCCTCCGCGGCGGCCAAGTGGGTTATGTGCGTCCTGGCCGTCATCTCGATCCTGTGGGGCGGCCTGTCCGCCAACGGGCAGAACGACATCATGCGCCTCGTGTCCTACACCTCCGTGTCGCACTTCGGCTTCATGGTGCTCGGCATCTTCATCGGCTCGCAGATCGCGCTCGTCGGCGCCATGTTCTACATGGTCGCCCACGGTGTGTCGATCGCCGCGATGTTCCTGCTCTCCGGCTGGCTCTCGCGCCGTGGAGGCACGCAGGACATGCGCGAATACGTCGGCATGCAGAAGGTCACCCCGGTCCTCGCCGGCCTGTGGCTGATGAGCGGCCTCGCGTCGATCGCGCTGCCCGGCCTGTCCGGCTTCGTCCCCGAGTACCTGGTGCTCATGGGCACCTGGACGGTGAGCGGCCCGCTGGCCCTCTTCGCCGTCCTCGGCGTGGTCATCGCCGCGATGTACATCCTCATGCCCTACCAGCGCGTCTTCACGGGCGCTCCGGGCAAGGGCAAGGAGGAGCTGGCAGACCTCGGGGCGCGCGAACGCTGCGTCATGACCCCGCTCGTCATCGCGATGCTCGTCCTTGGTATCTGGTCGGCGCCCCTCGTGAGCGCCCTGACCCCGGTTGCTTCAGACCTCGACCTGGCCACCTCGCAGGTCCCGGCCGCCGTTGAAGGGAGCGCACAGTGAACGTCCTACCCATGGCTAACTTCCAGGCCCCCGAGGTTCCCTGGCTGAGCCTCGCGCCCATTCTCATCGTCCTGGGTGGCGCGGTCCTCGGCATCCTCGTCGAGGCCTTCGCCCCCGCCAAGGCACGCCGCCCCATCGTGGTCGGCCTGTCGATCCTGGCGACCGCTGGCGCGTGCGTCATGCTCGCGTTGCGCTGGGCTCCCGTCGTGGCGGCCCCCGCCTCGCTGGGCGAGTACATTGAGGACCCGCTGACGATCGCCGCGCAGTCGATCCTCATGATCATCGGCTTCATGGCCATCCTGGTGATGGCTGACCGCACCAGCGTCGGCGACGGCGCGTTCGCGGGCCAGCCCTCGGACCGACCGGATTCTGCCGCCGAGGAGCTCACCGAGCGCAAGGGCTACCAGCGTTCGGAGATGTTCCCGCTGACCCTGTTCTCGCTGGGCGGCATGATGATCTTCCCGGCCGCGGACAACTTCGTGACACTCTTCGTGTCCCTCGAAGTCATGTCACTGCCCCTGTACATCATGGCCGCGACCGCGCGTCGGCGCCGTCAGCTGTCCTTCGAGGCGGCTCTGAAGTACTTCGTGCTCGGTGCCTTCTCCTCCGGGTTCATGCTGATGGGCTCGGCGTTCCTCTTCGGTTTCGCCAACTCGCTGCGTATCTCGGCCCTGGGACCGGCCATCGCGAACAACGTCAACATGGACTGGATGGTCCTCATCGGCGTGTTCTGCGTGATGGTGGGCCTGCTCTTCAAGGTGGGTGCCGCGCCCTTCCACGCGTGGACCCCCGATGTCTACACGGGCGCCCCAACCCCGGTGACGGGCTTCATGGCGGCAGCTGTGAAGATCGCGGCCTTCGCCGCGATGGCCCGCTTCTATCAGGCCGTCGCTGCCTACCTGCAGTGGGACTTCGTGTACGTCTTCGCGGCCGTCGCGGTCCTGACGATCCTCGTCGGTACCTTCGCGGGCCTCGTGCAAGACGACGTCAAGCGCATGCTGGCGTACTCGTCGATCGCTCACGCGGGCTTCATCCTGATGGGTATCCTCGCGATCCAGAAGGGCGGCACGGGCCATGTGTTGTTCTACACGCTGGGCTATGGCCTGGCCACGGTCGGCGCCTTCGGCGTGATCGCGCTGGTGCGCGGCCGCGACGCGGAGGGCAACGTCCTGGGCGAGGCGACGAGCCTGTCGAAGTGGGCGGGCATCGGCCGCACGCACCCGTGGATCGCCGGCTCGATGCTGGTGTTCCTGCTGTCCTTCGCGGGCATCCCGCTGACTGGCGGTTTCGTTGGAAAGTTCGTGGTTTTCTCGGACGCGATCAAGGGTGGCATCGGCTGGCTTGCGATCGTGGGCCTCGTCGCTTCGGCGATCACGGCGTTCTACTACTTCCGCCTCGTGCGCGTCATGTTCTTCACTGAGCCCAGTGAGGAATCCGTGGTGGTCCACTCGGAGGGCCTGTCCGCTCTGGCCATCCTGGTGTGCGCGCTCGGAACGATCGCCCTGGGCGTGTTCCCCGGCCCCGTGTTGAGTCTGCTTGAAAAGATCGTCATACTGATCCCGTGAGTGCTCAAACACCCGATCTTCATGTTCCCGACCTCGAGTCCCGCATTACCCCGGGGCTCGAGGTCGTCGAGCGCCGTCTTCTTGACGCCGTTTCCTCGTCGCGTGACCTGACGGACGAGCTGACGCGTCATCTGGCCGTCGCGGGCGGTAAGCGGATGCGTCCGCTCCTGACCCTCGTCTGCGCGCAGCTGGGCGACCCCGAGCGCGCGCTCGACGACACGGTCATCACGGCTGCAACGGCGGTCGAGCTGACGCACCTGGCCTCCCTGTACCACGACGACGTCATGGATTCCGCGCCGACCCGTCGCGGGGTCCCCTCGGCCCAGCACCTGTGGGGTAACAATCGAGCGATTCTGGCCGGCGATATTCTCTTCGCGCGCGCCTCGCTGCTGGTGGCGTCGCTGGGCCCGGAGATTGTGGCTCACCACGCGCGCACCTTCGAGCGCCTGTGTGAGGGCCAGCTCAACGAGACCTTCGGCCCGGTTGACGGTGCGGATCGCGTGGACTTCTACCTGCAGGTCCTGGCGGATAAGACCGGCTCGCTGGTGTCGACGGCCGCCTCTTTTGGCGCCTTGCTGTCGGGTGCCGGCCAGCTGATGGCCGACGTGGTCAGCGACTTCGGTGAGAAGGTGGGCGTCGCCTTCCAGATCGCCGACGACGTGCTGGATCTGGCGTCCTCGGGCGAGCAGTCCGGCAAGACCCCGGGCACCGACCTGCGTGAGGGCGTGGACACGCTGCCCGTCCTCCTGCTGCGCCGCCGCGAGGCCGCCGGCACCCTCGACGAGGCTGGGGCGCGCATCCTGCGCGAGCTCACGGGTGACCTGTCCTCCGATGAGGCCCTGGCCTCGGTCGTCGAGCAGCTGCGCGGCCATGACGTGCTGGAGGAGACGCGCGAGCTGGCGCGCACCTGGGCCGGCGACGCGATCGCTGCCCTGGCTCCGCTGCCGAAGGGCGAGGCGAGGACCGCGCTCGAGGCCTTCGCGAACCTCATGGTGGATCGACTGGTCTGACTTACTGTCGAGGCCGGGGTCCTCTGCGCTGTTTGGCGCGGCGGGTCCCGGCCTCGTCGTATGCGCGCCCCGCGCCCGGGCTTGTTGCATGTGTGCCCCGCGCCCGGGCTTTATGCCGCGCGAGCGACG
>NZ_ALIY01000052.1:0-7044 GCF_000283035.1 Actinomyces sp. ICM58 | reverse complement strand
ATCTCCTCCTCGTCCTCGTCCTCGATCACGGCGACATCGGTCGCGTAGACGCGGGGCTCGTCGCGCTGGACGTTGAAGACATCGACGCGCGAGAGCGCGAACTCGGGGGCCAGCAGGGTACGCGAGGCCAGGTTAGCCAGGGTCGGGGCGGCGCCGAGGCCCACCTCGATGACCTGATCGACACCCAGGCCGGCAATGCCGGGGGCGGCCTCTTCGGTCGAGAGCAGCACGCGCTGCGTCTCGATCCAGCGCACCGGGGAGGCGAACTGCCAGCACAGCAGCTCGATGAGCAGCGTGCGGGTCAGGACACCCGGGTTGGCCAGAGCCGCGTCCCACGCGCCGGGAGCCTCGAGCAGCTCGCGCACCGTGTCGGAGGGGACAACGTCGAGGATGGACTGGGCGAACTCGCGGGTGAGCTCGAAGGGACGCGCCACCAGGTTGGGGATGTAGCGACCCACGAGCTTCGCGGGATCGATCTCGGCGGGAATACGCTCGTCAAGCTTCGTGCGGAAGTCCGCCACGCCGCCTCGCAGAACGGTGGAGTGGAAGGGCACGTCGATGCCGGGCACGTACATGAAGGGGCGCTTGCCGCCGCGCTCGGCGGCGCGCTTGGATGCGTCCTCCTCGAGGGCCTTCAGGCCCGCAACCGTGCCGGCGACCGCGTACTGCTGGTCGGCCAGGTTGAAGTTGACGATCTGGAGGAACTCACCAGCCGCCTCTCCAACCGAGGCGACGTAGTCGACCACGTGAGCGTCATCCACGCCGAACTGGTTGGGACGTAGGGCGCCCATACGGTAGTTCGAACGGCCGTTCTCATCGCGAGGCACGAGCGAGTGCATCGTGGAGCCGCGCTGGAAGACCAAGTCGAGGACCGTCTCGAGCGGGAAGACCTCGGCGTAGGCGGCCAGCGCGTCGTACTCGCCCAGCGAGTGGCCAGCGAAGGCCGCGCCGGAGACCAGGACGCCCTCTTCACGCAGGCGAGCCGTCTGGCCGATTGCCAGCGTCGCGAGCGCGACCTGTGTGAACTGGGTGAGGTTCAGGACGCCCTCGGGGTGACGGTAGGTCACGCCGCGCGCCACGATTTCGGTCGGGTTATCGCGCACAATCGCCAGGATGGAGAAGCCCATCGCCGAGCGGGTGTGCGCGTCCGCGCGGCGCCAGACCTCGTCCACGGCCTTGGACTTGGTGCGCTCATCCAGGCCCATGCCGGCGCTCTGGATGCCCTGGCCGGGGTAGACGTAGGCGACCTTCGGGGCGAAGGTGTAAGCCGACGCGCGAGACACGACCTGCTTGTCGATGCGGCAGGTGACCTCGAGGGACAGGCCGCCGCCGACGACGCGCCCCACGCGCTCGACGGTGATCTCAACCTCGTCATTCAGGTCGACGGTGCCGTACATGTAGTACGTCCAGCCCGCGATCTGTGCACCGCCCTGATCGGCGACGACGGCCTCGGTCGCGTGCTGGGCGGTGGCCGACAGCCACATGCCGTGCACGAGCGGGGCATCCATGCCAGCGACCTTGGCGGCCGCGTAGGACGTGTGGATCGGGTTGTAGTCGCCCGACACGATCGCGAAGGGCGTCATGTCGTCGGGAGCCTTGACGCTCACGCGCCGCAGGACCGAGCGGGGCGTGTCCACGACCTCGACGTGCGCGCCGCCGAAGGGAGCGGCCTCGGAGGGAGCGCGGTTGCCGGAGGCGCGGCCGCGGATCGCGAAGCGCTCCTGCGTGGAGCCGACGTGCTCGCCGTTGGCCTTCAGGTCCAAGGCGACCGTGACGATACGGCCGGAGGAGGACTCGTCGACGGCGGCCACGTGGCTGGTCACGTCGATCGTCGTGATGCCGCGCGCGAGCATCTGCTCGGGCGTGTACTCCAGCGTGATCGAGTGATCGAGGTGGACGGCGTTGAGCAGGCCCTCAATGACCGGGTAGTCGTTGTGGATGGCCGACCCCAGGGCCGCGTAGATCGCGGGCCAGGCGGGGCCGAGCAGGGCGTCGGGCGCCCAGGCGGCGAGCTCGTAGGAGGCGGGCAGGGCCGCGCCCGTGGCCTCCGCGTGGTCGAAGCCCAGGGTGGGGGCCAGGGTGAAGGAGTAGTGGGCCTCGCCGAAGACGGACTTGGTCGAGGGCACCATCACAGGCAGTGCATCCACGGTGTCGCCGGCGACGGACACGGAGGTCACGCCGGCGGTGGCCGCGAGCATCGCGTACATGTGCTGGGGCAGCTTGGCCTCGTCGATGACGGGCACCGCGCCGTCTTCGCCGGACAGGACGAGCGGGAAGATCAGCTCGCGCACCGCGTGCTTCTCGGCGCCGCGCGGGTCGTTATCCCAGGCGGTGTCCAGGTGGATGACCATGTCCACGCCGGTGTCGGTCTCCTTCAAGCAGACGCGCTCCTCGTCGAGGATGGAAGCCGGGTTGGTCATGAGGTGACCGGTCCACGAGATGAAGGGGACCTTGCGCAGCCATTCCTCGCGGGTGGCGGCGGGCTTGCCGTTGCCCAGGCGCGAGGCGACGGGTGTCGCGACGGTGCCCGAGGCGGCGAGGCGCTGCGCTGCAGCGGCCTCGAAGCGGCCCAGCAGGGAGGCGACGGGCTCGTCGACGCGGTCGATGCCGGCCACGGACACCGGGCCGGGGATGATACGGACCTGGTCGGCGCTGTAGCGCTCGTCCTGGGCCTGCCACAGGCAGTCCTGGCCCCACCAGCGGATGAGGTCGTCGTCCAGGATCGGGACGAAGGGCATCGGCTTGGGGTAGGAGCGGCACAGGGCCGGGAACCAGGCGGCGTCGATGGGGGTGACGTGCGTGGTCGCCGCGTTCGGGTAGGCCGCCATCAGGCGGTCGGCGGCGGCGTGGGCGTCGGCGACGTCCTCGACGGTCGGGAACAGGGTCTCAACCTCGCCGTGGTCCACGGGGGCCAGGCGCGCCTCGACGCGCTGGAGGAGGTCGTGGTAGCGGATCTGCCACGTGGGGTCGACCCACGGGTAGGACAGGTCGGCGAAGCGGCGCACCCAGGCCTCGTAGGTCATCTCTTCGAGATCGCCGAAGTAGGGCTTGGCCGTGTGGGAGAGGATCTCGACGATCTCGTCCTTGCGGGCGCGCACCTGGGCGCCGTCGGAGCCGATCTCGGCGATGATGCGCGCGGCGGCGGCCGCCGCGTTAGAAACCTCGTGCATGTCGGCGCGCAGGTGGGACAGGCCCGACGTCATGCCGCCACGTGTGACGCCCTCGCCGACCCAGCCACCGAAATCGTCGTTGTCGGGCACACCGGGCGTGGCGACGAGGAGCTCCTTGACGGCCTTGGTGGTGTGCGCTTCCTTCGTGGTCATCGCGGCGGTACCCACGAGGACGCCGTCGACGGGCATGGGCGGGCGGCCGTAGCGGGCCGACCAGTCGCCGGTTAGGAAGTCGGCGGTGCGCTCGGGGGTACCGATGCCGCCGCCCACGGTCAGGACGATGTTGGACTGGGCGCGCAGCTGCGCGTAGGTGGCCAGCAGCAGGTCGGACAGGTCCTCCCAGGAGTGGTGGCCGCCGGAGTGGCCGTCCTCGACCTGGACAATGACCTTGATCGGGTCGGCCTCGCGGGCGATTGCGATCACCTTGCGGATCTGGTCGACCGTGCCGGGCTTGAAGGCCACGTAGGGGAAGCCGTCGGTGCGCAGCTGTTCAATAAGGGCCAGTGCCTCGTCCTGCTCGGGGATGCCGGCGGAGACGACGACGCCATCGATGGGGGCGCCGGACGCGCGCGAACGCGACACGATGCGGGCCTGGCCGAACTGAAGGTTCCACAGGTAGCGGTCCAGGAACATGGAGTTGAACTCGGCGGTGTGGCCGGGGCGCAGCTGGGCGCGCAGGCCCGCCAGGTTCTCGTTGTAGACCTCTTCGGTGACCTGGCCGCCGCCCGCCATCTCAGCCCAGAAGCCGGCGTTCGCGGCTGCGGCAACGATCTCGGGGTCCACGGTCGTGGGGGTCATGCCGGCCAGCAGAACGGGGGAGCGGCCGGTCAGACGCGAGAAGGCGGTGTCCACGACGGTCTTGCCATCGGGCAGGGTCACGAGGCCGGGGCGCAGGTGCGACCAATCGGTGCCGGGCTCGGGGGCCCAGCCGGGGGTCGCAGCCTTGTCGCGATCCGCAGCGGTTCCGGCGGCCACGACACCAACGCCGGTGCCCTCCACGAGGGCGCGGGTCATGCGCACCGTGGTCGCGCCCGGGCCCATGTCGACGATCCAGGCGGCACCCGAGTCGGCGGCGGCACGGATCTGCGCCGGCCAATCAACGGGGGTCGTCAGGACGGCGGCGGCCAGGCGGTGAGCCAGCTCGGCGTCAATGCCGCACTCGGCGGCCCACTCGTCCACGAGGGCGAGGGCGTCGGCGAGCATGGGGGAGTGGAAGGGAACGTAGACCGGCAGGTACTCGCACACGGGGGCCAGCGGGCGACCGCCGCGCTCGTGCGCGTCGTGCGCGGCCTTGTCCTGGGCGGCGGCGCGCTCAATGGCTGCCACCAGAGATGCCAGGTCGTTCGGGGCGCCCGACACGACGTGCGTGTCCGTGTCGTTACGCAGAGCGATCGACAGCGGATGGGACGTCGAGGGCAGGGAGTCCACGATGCGGGTCAGCAGCGCGTCGGACACGCCGCGCACCGACACCATGTAGGTCGCGTCCCCGGCGTGCGGGGCGCGCGCACGGCGCGTCACGCGGGCGGCGGCCGCACCGATCAGGCGAGCAAGCGCGAACACGGTCGCAGCCCGGGCCTCGTCCCCGTTGATCCAGGCGCGAGCGATTTCCACGCCGAGAACACCCTGCGAGTGGCCCTCGAACGCGGTGGGCTGGTTCGCCACGATATTGAGGCCCGCGCGCGTCAGGTCGATGAGCGCGCCCAGCTGGGCGGCCACGATACCCGGAACCGACAGCGCAGCTTCATCCGGACCAGCAACCTCGCGGGTCACGGCCACCTCACCGTCGGGCGCGGGCAGGGCGAAGGGAAGAACCGACACGGACTGAGTGGCCAGCGAGCGGCGCACGGGGGAGAGCACCTTGTCCGATGCCTCGATGACCCCCGCGACGATCGCGGAAATCTCGGGGTCGTGGGCAATCTCGTCGAGCGCTAAGCGCCACGGGGTCGCCTGACCGGCGAAGGTCAGCGCGTAGGGGGTCTCATTCAGAGAGGACACAAACGACATGTTCATTCTTTCAATCGGGGACAATACTTCTCAAACGACACCGGTCACAGGGGACCGTTGTCGTGACGCTTCACATGGGGGGCGCGCTGGTCCTTCGTGGCCAGCAGATGCAGGGAATCGATGATGGTCTGGCGAGTGTCGGCCGGGGCGATGATGCCGTCGAGCTGACCCGAGGCCACGGACACCTCCGGGTTAACCGTCTCGTCCTCATAACGGGCCACAAGCTCAGCCTTCGTCTCCTCGAAGGTCCCGTTCTCGCGGGCCGCCGCCAACTCGCGGCGATACATGATCGAGGCCGCACCCTCAGCGCCCATGACCGCGATCTGGGCGTCCGGCCACGCGAACGCCAGATCCGCGCCAATCGACTTCGATCCCATCACGATGTAGGCACCACCGTAGGCCTTGCGCAGAATCACGGTCACCATCGGGACGGTCGCGTTCGCGTAGGCAACAATCACCTTCGCGCCGCGACGGATGATGCCCGCCTGCTCCTGCTCGGTACCCGGGCGATAGCCGGGAACATCCACCAAGGTCACGACCGGCAGGCCAAATGCGTCGCAGAAACGCACGAAACGCGCCGCCTTCTCCGACGCATCCACGTCCAGCGTGCCCGCGTCGCTCATCGGCTGATTCGCCACGATGCCCACCGACTGGCCATCCACGCACGCAAAACCGATCGTCACGTTGGGAGCAAAGAGATCCTGAATCTCCACGTACTCGCCGTGATCGACCAGCGCGCGCACGACGTCGCGCACATCGTAGGGCTGACGAACCGACGTCGGTACCAGGTCTGCGACCGCGCGTGCAGCCGCCTCATCCTCGGGGTTGGCAACGTATTCGTACTTCGGGGGCGCGACCTCGCACGAAGACGGTAGGTAATCCAGGAGCGAACGCACGTAGTCGATCGCCTCGTCTTCCGTGTCCGCCATGTGGTGGGCGACGCCGGACTGGAAGTTGTGGATCGCAGCGCCGCCGAGCTGATCGAGCGTGACCTTCTCACCCGTCGTCGCGGCCACAACGTCCGGGCCGGTGACGAACATGTGCGAGTTCTCGCGCGTCATGACGATGAAGTCGGTCAGGGCCGGCTGATAGACGGCACCGCCTGCGCAGGGGCCCAGGATGATCGAAATCTGGGGCACCAGGCCCGAGGCTTCGCACGTCTTCTTGAAGATGCGACCGTACTGGGCCAGGGCGACGACACCCTCCTGGATGCGGGCACCACCCGAATCCTGAATGCCGACGATTGGGATGCGCATGCGAATACCCATGTCGATGAGGTCCACAATCTTGTCGCCCTCAACCTTGCCCAGGGTCCCGCCCAGCACCGAGAAGTCCTGCGCGTAGGCGGCGACCATGCGCCCCTGTACGCGGCCGTACCCGGCGGCCACGGCCGAACCCACGCGACCGGCGCGCACCGACCCGCCGATGAACTGGCCGACCTCGTGCCACACGCCGTCGTCAAAGAACAGGGCGAGGCGCTCGCGCGCGGTGAGCTTCTGTTTGGCGTGCTGGCGCTGGGCGGCCTTTTCCTCGGCCGCCTGGGCGATCGCTTCCTGGGCCTGAATGAACCCTTCGCGCGTGAACCTGTTGGGGGTGGTCATTGCGCCTCCTTGTCAGTGGCGATGTGTGCGATGCGAGTTCCGGCCGTGACGGTGTCGCCCTGCTTGATGGACAGGGAGGTGACGGTGCCCGCGCGGGGAGCCAGCAGCGGCTTTTCCATCTTCATGGCCTCGAGGACGGCCACGAGTTGGCCTTCTTCCACCTGGTCGCCCTCGGACACGGCCAGGGCGACGACGATGGCCTGCATGGGCGCGACGATGTCGCCGGGGGCGCCCTGGTGGGGCCCGGCCTGGTGCGTGGAGGTCGCGGA
>NZ_ALIY01000051.1:0-9863 GCF_000283035.1 Actinomyces sp. ICM58 | reverse complement strand
TTTTGTATGCTCTGTGGGCCGTGCGTGGCGGAGGTCCGCCCGGTGGGGGTGTGCGGCGGGGGCCAACCCTAGAATCTGGCCGCCCTCGGGCCGCCAGGGGGAATTGCGCCATGAGAGCCGCGACACGCCGGCGACACGCCGATAGGTAGCGTCCTCTTGGTCAGGAGTCTGGGAGTGCAGGGGTACCTTCAACGTCCGGCTGGTCTGTCGTGAAGGGAGCCCGAAGGGGCAAAAGCAGCAGGTCAGCAGGTCAGTCTTCGCGGGATGGGGGAGCCCTGCGAGCGGTGCTGGGGGTGTGCCTTGAGACGTCCCTCATGTTTGGGGAATAACCGTTATCTGATGATTGACAGCGGTGTTGAACGCCTCAGTATCGGCCTTACGCTCTCGAAGCTGTCAAACATGTGACCGCCCGTGCAGCGCAAATAACTCTCTCGCTGCACTGCTGGAGCGTCCATGAGCGAGCCTCTGGCGGCCCGGAGGGCGGCGCCGCACGCCTGTGAGGCGAGCTGTAGGGTTGAGTGCCCTCTGTGCGGCCGGTTGGTGGGCCGAAGAACGCCTCGGTGATCGCCGCCCACGCAGTGTCTCATAGCGCGGGCGGATGACGGGCGCCGCGGTCTTGCATGCCGCCATGAAGGGCGCGGATACGGCTCGCGACGGCACCCGAGGAAGCGGGCATCAAGCGCAGAGAAAGGGTGAGGCCCGAGCCGAATGGCTCGGGCCTCACCCAATCACACACACGCAGAAAGAATCAGTAGGCTCCCTCGTGACGCAGCAGAGCGGGAACCGTCTGCAGCATGATCCACGCATCGAGCGTGAGGGAACGGTGCTGGGCGTAGGACAGGTCCAGGTGGACCGTCTCATCCCAGGAGAGGTTCGAGCGGCCCGAAATCTGCCACAGGCCGGTGATGCCCGGACGCACGGCGAACTTGCCCATGACGCGAGGCTCGTACTGAGCGACCTCGCTGGGGAGCGGGGGGCGCGGGCCGACGAGAGACATGTCACCGCGAAGAACGTTGAAAAGCTGGGGAAGCTCGTCAATCGAGGTCTTGCGCAGGAAGGCGCCGATGCGGGTGATACGGGGGTCGTTAGTCATTTTGAACATGATCGAATTTCCCGCGCTGGAGTCGGCCTCGTTGGCCTCCACCAGGGAGGCCTTCATGGCCTCTGCGTCCACTCGCATGGTGCGGAACTTAAACATGGTAAAAGTCGTCCCGTTGAGGCCCACGCGCTCCTGCGTGAAGAAGGCGGGACCTCCGTCGTTCAGGCGCACCGCCAGGGCGACGATAATCCAGACCGGGGTCAGCAGAATAATGCCCAGAAGCGAGGCGAAAATGTCGCACATCCGCTTGATCGCGTTGTCGGCGGACGCGGCAAAATCCGACGCATGCTCGAGCGCGAGTGCCGTCGATGCGGCGCGTGCAGTTGGCTTCGTCAAAGTTGTCATCTGTGCGTCTTCCTTCTACTTCCTCAAACTCAAATACTGTAGGTCGGTTAGAGGGAGCTTTTCCCTCCAGATCAGGATATTTACTGAGTAAATAACCCTTGCGCGCCTCAGTCACCGTTAGGTGTTAACCCTAGTCTATCCATACGGTTAACTTATTTGCTAACCAAAGGGTTAAGTACAAGCGAAAATGGGCTGTGATTTCCTACACCGGGGCAGTCTAGCAGTGTGGCCAAAGATCTCTGATGACCAAGTGGTAGCTTCCTGACATGGTGGAAGAATGCGCAGCTAAACGCCACGAGATAGACTTGAAGACGTGTCGTGACTGGCGATTGAGGTGGGCAACCACCGGGGAGCGACGCATCGGCATCGATAGCCGCCCGCCTGGGCTACAAGTTGCTGTTATCACAATCGAATGATCAACAGGAGAACCCGATGGATTCCCTCAACGACATGACGCTGGCGCAGCTGGACCCCGAGATCCAGGCAGTGCTGGACTCCGAACTGGAGCGTCAGCGCGGCACCCTCGAGATGATCGCCTCGGAAAACTTCGTTCCGCGCGCCGTTTTGCAGGCGCAGGGCTCGGTCCTTACGAACAAGTATGCGGAGGGCTACCCGGGTCGCCGCTACTACGGCGGCTGCGAGTTTGTGGACGTCGCCGAATCGCTCGCGATCGAGCGCGCCAAGCAGGTTTTCGGTGGCGACTACGTCAATGTTCAGCCCCACGCGGGAGCTCAGGCCAACGCGGCCGCGCTGATGGCGATGGCGAACGTCGGTGACCCTATTCTGGGCCTGTCCCTGGCCCACGGTGGCCACCTCACCCACGGCATGCGCCTGAACTTCTCGGGTAAGAACTATCGTGCAGTCGCCTATGAGGTGGATCGTGAGACGATGCGCATCGAACCCGAAAAGGTGCGTGAGGCCGCCCTGGCGGAGCGTCCGCGCGTCATCATCGCCGGTTGGTCGGCCTACCCTCGTCACCTCGACTTCCAAGCCTTCCGCGATATCGCGGACGAGGTCGGCGCCGCCCTCTGGGTTGACATGGCGCACTTCGCTGGCCTCGTGGCCGCCGGCCTGCACCCGAACCCCGTTCCCTACGCCGACGTGGTGACGACGACGGTCCACAAGACCTTGGGCGGGCCTCGTTCCGGCATGATCCTCTCCTCGCGCGGCGAGCAGTGGGGCAAGAAGCTCAATTCTGCCGTGTTCCCCGGCCAGCAGGGCGGCCCCCTCATGCACGTGATCGCCGCGAAGGCCATTGCCATGAAGGTCGCTCAGACTGAGGAGTTCAAGGATCGCCAGCGCCGCACGCTCGAAGGTGCGCAGATCATTGCCGAGCGCCTGGGCGCCGACGACGCCAAGAATGCCGGTATCAAGCTGGTCACCGGCGGCACCGACGTCCACCTGGTCCTGGTCGACCTGGTCGAGTCCGAGCTCAACGGCCAGCAGGCCGAGGATCTGCTGCACGAGGTCGGTATTACGGTCAACCGCAACGCGGTGCCCTTCGACCCGCGTCCGCCGGCCGTCACCTCGGGCCTGCGCATCGGCACGCCCGCCCTGGCCTCGCGCGGATTCGACGCGGAAGACTTCGCGGAGGTCGCGGACATCATCGGCACGACGCTGACGCAGGGTGCCTCCGGCGGCAACGTTGAGGTGGATGCGCTGCGTGAGCGCGTCAAGAAGCTCACGGACAAGCACCCCCTCTACGCGGGGCTCGAGCAGTGAGGGCTCCCTGGGAGGGCGGCGCACGCGTCCTGGACGGCACCGCGACCGCGGCCGCCATTAAGGCGGAGCTCAAGGAGCGCGTGGGTCGCCTGCGCGAGGCCGGGATTGTCCCGGGCCTCGGGACGATCTTGGTGGGCGAGGACCCCGGATCGGTCGCCTACGTCGCGGGCAAGCACCGCGACTGCGCCGAGATCGGCGCCGAGTCGATCCGCGTGGATCTGCCCGCCGACGCGACGCAGGAGCAGGTGGAGGCCGCGATCGATCAGCTCAACGCTGACCCCGCGTGCACGGGCTACATCGTGCAGCTGCCGTTGCCTCGCGGGATCGACACGAACGCCGTCCTGGAGCGTATCGATCCCGCGAAGGACGCGGATGGTCTGCATCCGATGAACCTCGGACGCCTCGTGCTGCGAGGCTCGGGTCCCATCGAATCGCCGCTGCCGTGCACTCCGCGCGCGGTCATCGAGCTCGTGGAGCGCCACGGGATCGACCTGGCCGGAAAGAACGTATGCGTCGTCGGCCGTGGCGTGACCGTGGGTCGCTCGATCGGCTTGCTCCTCATGCGCAAGGAAGTCAATGCCACGGTCGACGTGTGCCACACGGGCACCGAAAACCTCGCAGAGCACGTGCGCCGGGCGGACGTGATCGTCGCAGCGGCGGGGTCCGCCGGGATCATCACCGCCGACATGGTCGCCCCCGGCGCTGTCGTCCTCGATGTGGGCGTGAGCCGCGTGAGAGAAGCAGACGGCAAGGCTCGCCTGAAGGGTGACGTCGCCGACGGAGTGGACCAGGTCGCCGCGTGGCTCAGCCCGAACCCCGGCGGTGTCGGCCCGATGACGCGGGCCCTGCTCGTCACGAACGTCGTCGAGGCCGCGGAACGCCAAGCGGGAATCGGCGCGAGCTGACCGGCGGTGCGTAGCCTCGGGAAATGGGGCGGTTGCCCGCGAACGTAGCGGAGGCGCGGTGAGGATACCCATTCCTCGCCGCGCCTCCTCGTTGCCCTAGACTGAAGACAAACAAGCGTAAGGAGAAAACGATGACTCTGACGGTTGCGACCGTGAACCTGAACGGGATCCGCGCCGCCCACAAGCGCGGCTTCCTCGACTGGCTGGAGGGGAGTGGTACAGACGTGCTGCTCATGCAGGAGGTGCGTGCGCCGGAGGAGATTTCCCGCGAGATCATGGGTGAGGCCTGGGAGAGCGTGTGGGTTCCCTGCCGTATTAAGGGGCGCGCGGGCGTGGGTGTGGCCGCGCGGCGCGGACGCGCGAGCCTGGAAGGTGAGCCTCGCGTGATCCTCGATGATGCGGAGACGGACGTGGATTCGGGCCGGTGGCTCGAGGCCGTGGTGCGCCCCGACGGTAGGGATACCCCCGTGCGCGTCGTCTCGGCCTACTTCCACTCGGGCGAGAAGGATACGCCCAAGCAGGAGGCGAAGATGGCGCACCTGCCTCGCATTGGGGCCCGTATGGCCGAGCTGCTCGCCGAGGAGGCTGCCGGTGGCATGTCGTCGCTCGTGTGCGGCGACTTCAATGTCGTTCGCTCGCAGGCCGACATCAAGAACTGGAAGCCGAACCACAATAAGCGCGCGGGCGTCCTCGACGAGGAGATCGTTTTCCTCAACCAGTGGGTGGACGAGGGATGGCGTGACACCGTGCGCGACCTGGCCGGTGACGTGCAGGGCCCCTACTCGTGGTGGTCGTGGCGAGGCCAGGCCTTCGTCAACAACGCGGGCTGGCGCATCGACTACCAGTACGCGACGCCCGCGCTGGGGGAGCGTGCGCGCTCCTTCGAGATCGGTCGCGCCGACGAGTACGCGGAGCGTTTCTCGGATCACGCGCCCGTCTCGGTGACCTACGACATCTGACGTTTCGTGCACGAGGCCGTGGTCTGGCCCGGGGCCATCTGGTCTCGGGGCCACGGCCTTTCGTGTCTGCGGGAGGCCACGGCCTTTCGTGTCTGCGGGCGACCTACTGTGTGAGCTGCGGCACTGTTTTCCAAAATGTCGCATGCAATTCAATTGTGTGAAGATTCAACAAAGTCTGAAAACGTTGCAATTCCAACAGTGTGACTTCAAAATTTGAAATAGTCGTGGGGGAATTGCATGCGACATTGATGGGGCGCGGGTGCCGTGCTCGTCGATGAGGGGGTGTTCCCGGGGGCAATATGCATCTGGATAGGTAACGAACATCTGGATAGGTAACGAACATCCGGATAGCTTAATAACCTATCCGGATGTGCATAACCTATCCGCGTGCGCGCAACCTATCCGGATAACGCCCCGAAGATGGGGCTGCGGGTCCTGGCGGTGCTTGCAGATGGTGGTGTGGCTTGGGCTGGCTACTCGCAGTAAGGAGAGCGCCGGCGCCCGGAACACCAGCGCGTGATGAGTGGGTGATGAGCGCGTGATGAGCGGGCGATAGACGGCGGAGAGGGATCCTACCGCGCGGAAGTGGCTGCGAAAAGAGTGGGCGACAGCCTGGCAGGAAGTCAGTGTCCGGAGGCGTCGAAGTCGAAGAGTGCCATTGAGGAGTAGATGCCCGAGGGGTCGATGCGGTCCAGGCGGAAGCCGGGGACGATCCACGAGGCCTTGACGGTGGCGCCGATGTCGAGGGCGAGGTCTAAGGTGATGTCGTCGACATCTTGGGCCAGTGTTACGTGCGGGTGGTAGGGGAATCGCGCCTCGTGGTCGAGGGGACCGGAACGGATCTCCTCGGCGAGGTCGGCGCAGTCGGCGGCGCCTTCGGCGAGCGTCATGAATGCGACGTTGGAGAGGGGGCGGAAGGAGTCTGTGCCGGACAGGGTGACACGGAATGGGGAGTGTCGTGAGGCGATGGAGCGCAGATGGTCGATGACGTCGGCGCGTGCGTCGCGCGCAACGGGCGTAGGCGGCATGAGTGTGATGTGCGCGGGGATGCGCGAGCCGGCGAGGTCGCCGAGGCGTAGGCGCAGGTCAGTCAGCTGTGAGACCCAGGGTTCGGGGATGGCGACGACGACGCCGAGCCAGTCTTGGCCGGGGAGCCGTTGGGGGAGGAACATGGGGCCTGCCTGTGTCGCGAATGTGGTGGCTCCACTGTACCGGGGTGGCGGGGTGAGCGCGGTGAGGCAATAGCAGTTGAAGGGTGTGAGGGCGTTCACGTAGCCTTGTGCGAGTGAGACCAAGGAGGATCGTGTGAGTAATCTCGTGTGGGCCGACGCTGCTACCCCCGCCGATGGGGCCGCGCAGGCCGCCAACCTATTCCGCGAGGCGTTTGGCTATGAGCCTTCGGGCGTGTGGAGTGCGCCCGGGCGCGTGAACATCATTGGTGAACATGTGGACTATAACGGCGGCCCGTGCCTGCCGATTGCCCTCCCGCACCGCGCCTACGTGGCGCTGTCGCCCCGCGAGGATCGAACGATTCGGCTGATTTCGCCGCAGACCCGCGACGCGGTGGATGTCCTCGATCTGGATGTGATCGGCCCGAAGGGGACGCCCGGTGAGGTGACGAACCACTGGACCGCGTACCTGGCTGGCGTTGCGTGGGCGCTTGAGCAAGCCGGATATGGCCCGTTGCCCGGTTTCGATGCGGCCCTGTGGTCGTGCGTTCCTCTGGGTGGCGGCCTCTCCTCGAGCGCCGCGCTTGAGTGTGCGACGGCGGTCGCCCTGGACGAGGTGTGCTCCCTCGGCTTGGCCGGCACGATCGAGGCCCCCAGCGACGAGGGGCGCAAGGTGCTCGTCGACGCGGCGCGCGCTGCGGAGAATCAGGTTGCGGGCGCGAACACGGGCGGCCTGGATCAGACGGCGTCGCTGCGCTGCCGGGAGGGCCACGCGCTGGCCCTCGACTGCCGCGACATGTCGACGCGTCAGGTCCCCTTCGACCTGAGCGCGGTCGGCTTGGAGCTCCTCGTCATCGACACCCGCGCGAAGCACTCGCTGGCGGATGGTCAGTACGGGTCGCGCCGCGCGGATTGTGAGGAGTCGGCGCGGATGTTGGGTGTCGAGCAGCTCGTGGACGTGGAGGATTTGGACGAGGCTATGGCCGCGTTGGGCGATGAGCGCTTGGCGGCGCGCACGCGCCACGTCGTCTCTGAGATTGCCCGCACGCGGGCGTTCATTGATCTGCTTGACGAGGGGCTGCTGGAGGGGACGCGCCTGAAGGTCGCGGGTGCTCTCATGAATGACTCGCATGATTCGCTGCGCGATGACTATGAGGTGTCGTGCGCGGAGTTGGATGTGGCCGTGGATGCGGCTCGGGCGGCGGGTGCTCATGGCGCCCGCATGACGGGCGGCGGCTTCGGCGGCAGCGCGATCGCGCTTGTGGATGCGGACGCGGTCCTGAGTGTCGCCCAGGCCGTGGCGAGCGCCTACGCGCAGCGTGGCTGGGAGCCTCCTCACTTCATCCGTGCTCTCCCGGGAGCGCCGGCCGGGCGTCTGAGCTGAGCGATCTGAGACAAACCGAGGGGCCGGTGCTTCAGCATTTGAAGCACCGGCCCCGGCCTCGTTACACTTGAGGAAGCAACGAGAACGCGGGAAGGATGCAACATGGGGATCGGCAAACGAGCATGGCAGGTAGCGGGCGCAGCGGCAGGCGGCGCGAGCCTCTTCGGCGGCGGCGTGGCGATTGGGCGACTCCTGCGCCTGGACTCCCAGCGCGGTGACTACCGCAAGGCGTGGGAGAACCACAACCTGGCGACCCTGGACCGCCTCCGTCAGCTCGACGAGCACCCCGAGGGCGAGCGCCCCTACCTGATCGTTGCGCTGGGTGACTCCTCCGTGCAGGGCATGGGTGCCTCGCGCATCACCGAGTCCTACCCGGCGCGCCTGGCTTCCGCGATCAACGCCCAGCTGGACCGCGAGGTCCTCCTGCTCAACCTCTCCTTGTCGGGTGCCACCATCGAGTCCGTCGAGCTCACCCAGGTCCCCCAGATGCGCGGCCTGGGCCTCCTGGACGGCCTCTGGAGTCCCGACCTGGTCACCCTGACCATCGGCGGCAACGACGTGATGGCCGAGGACATGGCCCCCGGCCAGTTCGAGGAGCGCCTGCGCCGCGTCCTCGGCTTCCTGCCCGCGCACGCCCTCGTCTCGACCATCCCCTCCTTCGGCATCATGCCGCAGGAAAGCCGCGCGCAGGACATGTCCGACCGCATTGGCGCCGCGGTCGCCGACAGCGACGCGCACCTGGTCGACCTGCGCTCCCTCACGCAGGAATACTCCCTGCCGACCTACACCTTCGCCTACCACGCCGCGGACTTCTTCCACCCCAACTCGGCGGCCTACGCCAAGTGGGCCCAGCTCTTTGCCGACGCGTGGGCCAAGTCCCGACGTGAGGCAGCCCCCGTCGTTGAGGACGCTCCCCAGTGGGACATGCTCTCGGCGCGGGTGGCACAATCGGAGTATGACGACTGACGGACCGTGGCTCGTCGTCGGGTTAGGTAACCCCGGCGCGCAGTATGCCTCCACCCGACACAACGTCGGGTACTTGACCCTCGACGTGCTCGCCTCGCGCGACGGCGCGACCCTGACATCGCACCGTTCGCGCACGCATACGGCCGACGTTCGCCTCGGGATCGGCCCCGGCGGCGTGCCCGGACCGCGCGTGATCCTGGCGCGCTCCGACAGCTACATGAACACCTCCGGCGGGCCGATCAGCGCGCTTGCCTCCTTCCACAAGATCGAGCCCTCGCGCATCCTCGTCATCCACGACGACATGGACCTGCCCGCGCACACGCTGCGCCTCAAGGTTGGCGGGGGAGAGGGCGGTCACAACGGCCTGAAGTCCCTCACCCAGCACCTGGGCACCCGAGACTACGCGCGCCTGCGCATCGGCGTCGGGCGTCCCCCGGGACGCATGGACCCCGCCGACTACGTGCTGGCCGCCCTGCCCTCCAAGGAGCGCCCCGACTGGGACGTCACCTTCGAGCAGGCCGCCGACGTCGTCGAAGACATCGTGACCAAGGGATTCGCCCCCACCCAGATGGCCCTACACACCGGGTCCTGATCGAGGCGGCGCCCTGGGGCGTCGCCGCGTACCCTCACCGCGAAAGGCAGCGCGTGCTACTTACCGGACTCCTCCCGGACATCTCCACCGATCCCGCGATCGAGACGGCCACGGACTCCATCGAGGCCGGCCGCTCGGGAGTGATCGTCGCCCCCGTCGGCGTCCGGCCGCCGCTCCTCGCGGCCGTGTCCTCCCGCGCGGCCACGCCGCTTGTGGTCCTCACGGCCACCGGACGCGACGCGGAGACTCTGACGAACGCCCTGGCCTCGTGGATCCCGGGCGTGGCTATGCTGCCCGCCTGGGAGACCCTGCCCCACGAGCGCCTCTCGCCCCAGGTCGACACGATGGCGCGCCGCATCGCCGTCCTGCGCCGCCTCGTCCACCCCGTCGAGGGCGACGACAGCGCCGGCCCGATCTCGGTCCTCGTCGTGCCCATCCGCGCCTTCCTCCAGCCGATCATCTCCGGCCTGGCGGACCTCGAACCCGTGCGTGTGCGCGCCGGCGACATCATGGACCTCACCGAGGTCACGAACCGCCTGTCCGAGCTCGGCTACGAGCGCGTCGACATGGTCGAGGGCCGCGGCCAGATGAGCGTGCGCGGCGGCATCCTCGACGTCTTCCCACCCCAGGAAGCCCACCCGCTGCGCGTGGAGCTGTGGGGCGACGAAGTTGACGATATCCGCGCCTTCTCCGTCTCCGACCAGCGCACCCTCGGCGAGGCC
>NZ_ALIY01000050.1:0-5693 GCF_000283035.1 Actinomyces sp. ICM58 | reverse complement strand
GACGTACCCGCTTCTCTCCTCGACGCCGTCCGCGAGGCCGAGGCCTCGGGCGCCTCCGCCGTCGTCGCCGCCCTCGCGCCGAACCTGGGCTCCGCAGCAACCTCCACCCCGGCGACAGTCGCCGCAACGTCCGTGACGCCCGCATCCGTCACACTGCCCGGCCCCGACGCGGATCTGCCCCTCGCGACCCTCACCATGAGCGTGGGCGGCATGACCTGCGCGTCCTGTGTGCGCCGCGTCGAACGCAAGCTCGGCAAACTCGACGGCGTCAAAGCCGAGGTCAACCTGGCCACGGAATCCGCGCGCATCACCCTCACCTCCCCGCACACCGACGAGGAACTCGAGGCCGTCGTGAATGCCGCCGGCTACACGGGCACCATCACCTCCCGTTCCGAGGCCGCGACCGCCGATGGCGCACCCGCCTCCGGCGACAGCGCGACCGGGGATACCGGTACCCCCACCCAGCCCGGTACCATCTCGGGCGCCGGCGAGCGGGAGGGGGCCACGGCCTCGTCCCTGGTGATTCCCGAGCGCGTCGAGGGCAGCGCGATCGCCGCTCTCGTCGTGCGTGACACGGTCAAGGAGTCGTCGGCTGATGCGATTGCTCAGCTGCGCGAGCTCGGCATCGAGCCGATCCTCCTGACGGGCGACAACGAGGCCGCGGCCCGACACGTCGCGGATCAGGTCGGAATCGACCGCGTCATCGCGGGCGTCCTGCCCGACGGCAAGCGCGACACGGTCGCCTCCCTTCAGGCCGAGGGCCGCACGGTCGCAATGGTGGGTGACGGCGTGAACGACGCGGCCGCCCTCGCGCAGGCGAGCACGAAGGGCCTGGGCATCGCGATGGGCTCGGGCACGGACGTGGCGATCGAGGTCGCTGACATGACGCTCATGAACTCGTCTCTGACCTCGGCGGCGACCGCGATCCGCGTCTCGCGCCGCACCCTGCGCATCATCAAGGAGAACCTGTTCTGGGCGTTCTTCTACAACGTGTTGATGGTGCCGCTCGCGATCGCGGGGCTGCTCTCCCCCATGCTGGCCAGCGCCGCGATGGCGTGCTCGTCCGTGTTCGTGGTCCTCAACTCGCTGCGTCTGCGCACGGCGAAGTAGGGTGGAGCACACCTGCGAGAATTCGACTCCCATTGCTGCTGACGGCCTTGGCCGGATGCAGCAATGGGGCTCACCAGCGAGCAAGAGCGCCGGCTAGATTCCGACCCGACACGTCACGCACACGTTGCACGCACCGTATCTCGCCTGCGCGACGTGTTCGACTGACTGATGAAGCCGACAGAGCAGCCGCGTCTTGTTCTCAGCACGCAATACACCCGACGTGGGGCGCTACACCCGTTATCGGGCGCTGCACCCGATGTGGGGCGCTGCACCCTTTACGTCGCGCTACACCCGATGTGGGGCGCTGCACCCGATCAGAAGAGGTGCAATGCCCACGGATCGGGTGCAGTGCCCAAGGCAACAAGCACTTTCGCGGCCCCGCAATCACACCAATCATCAGCCGACGAGCACACCACCACCCCCACAAGTATTTTCGCGGACGCGCACTACCCACCTGATTCCGCATCGGCACACCTGCCACTATGGGTCTGACTATCTCTCTCTAGTCCCAGCCACACACAGACCTTGACCAGCAAATCCGAACACGATTGTCGGCTAGTACACAGGTTTCATTCATGCGCTGAGCTTGTGCCACATCAGCTTCTTTCCACTCAGCGTTAAACCGTTGAACGAAGCGTCTACCTGCGTTCATCGAGGAGCATACACATGTCCGATTCACCGCCGACAAAGGGCGACCAGGAACTCTCCTTACGCAACTGACTCAACCGGGCCAGCGAGGAACAGGATTGCCAAGATAAACAGCATCTCTACAGACGTTGCCAGTCCTACATTCTGAACATCTTGCGATTGCTGGATCCAGAGAGAGACTTCAGCAAAGATCACCAAGGCAATTGGCGCGTTGCTGACCGAGCAATGGATGATCTCGGTTACCTCGGGAAACTCGAAAGAATCGTGGGTCTCATTAACTGAGTCGAAACATACACACGTGGCGAAATGGTCTTTGGTAGCAGATAACAGCAATACCGGCCTATACAGCTGGCGCGCTTGCATACGCCATACTGCAGCCGTAGTAGGAATCAATGAAATAGTGCCGCACGGCCGGAGCTTCACCGCCGCGCGGCACCTGCCGCATTACGAGGTACGCCGCGCGACGCGGAAGCCCGCCTTGGAGTAGATGGTTTCGTAGGTGTGCCCGGGGTGCGCGGCGCTCCCCCACGACTCGGCGTCGACGTGCTGGCCGCCCCAGGCGTAGGAACGCACATCGATGACGACATACTCCGGAGGGGTATCCATGGTGCCGCTCGTCCCCACCCAGTAGACCTCGCGCCCAGGCACCAGCCGGGCCAGCAGCGTCGTGTCGGTTTCGACGCTCGCCCCCTCGGGCACCGCGTCGAGCGCGCCTTGGGCGGCCGCCATGCGCGGGTCCTCCGTGAGAGAGGGCAGCTGCCACAGGGGCAGCGCCGAGGCCGTGATCGCCAGAGACAGCGCGGGCACGCAGGCCACCGCCCACGCTCCCGCGTGCCTCCCTCGCGTCGGCGAGGCCGGGGCGTCGTCCTCAGAATCCGCGTCGTCCCCTGCGGCGGCGCGCTCCGGCGCGAGCCACCGGTTGATCACGTCAAGCAGGGAACAGGCTGCGATAGGAACCAGCACGGCGTTGTAGTGCCACGAGTCCCACACGTAGTAGGTATCGACGGAGCCCGCGAATCGCCAGGCGAGAGTTGGCAGGACGAGCGCGAACCAGGGCGAGCTCGCGCCGACGAAGCCGGCCCCCGCGAGAAGAACGAGGAGCGTCACAAGCTTGACAGAGGGGGTCGTCAGGATGTCCCACAGGGAGGGGACCTCGCGCGCGGCGGTCGAACCGCCCATCGGCGTGCCCGCCCCGGTCGCGGACCCGTCGAGGGAGTAGGCCCACGTGCCCGCGGGATTCATGGCGGGCAGCAACAGCTTCACCGTCACCACAAACGCGACGATGCCGAACAGCGCGTATGCCAGGCCCCGCAGGACTGCGGGCCGACCCTCGCCGCGCCCACGCCACGTGATCGCCAGGCCAGCCATGAAAACCGTGAGGCCCAAGTCCTCCTTGACGAGGGCCAGCGGAGCCAGCCACGCCATGCACGCGCCCCACCGCCGCTCCACGAAGGCGACGCCCCCGAGCGCCAACAGCGGAACCGCCACGCAGACCTCGTGAAACTGCGCACCGACTGCGCCCTGCAGCCCCCAGCCCAGCCCGTAGACGAGCCCGACGAGGAGCGCACCGCCCCGACCGAGCAGGCGCTGCGCCAAGCGCGCGACCGGCACGACCGACGCGGCGATCAACACGTCCTGGACGACGAGAAGCGTGAGCGCCGAGGGGAAGAGCCGATACACCGGCCCCAGCAGCGCCAGGATCGGATGGAAATGATCGCCCAGCAGGTTGTAGCCCGGCCCCTTGATGGGGACGATGGGCGCCTCGAAGCGCGAGTAGGCTTGGACGGCCTCGGCGAAGATCCCCAGGTCCCAGGAGGGCACGACGAGCGCGCGCCACTGGGCCACAGAATAGAAGACGTAGAGCGCGCCGACGGCGCACGCAATGACGGTGGGCAGCCACCAGGTCGCAACGACGCGCCCTACGGCTAATCGATCCGGGCGCTTCACCCGACCATCTCCGTCCGGCGCGCTCCGGGAGAGTCGGTCGCTTCCGCCTCGTCGCGCGACGAGGCCGGGGCCGGGTAGGGCACGCCGATCCCCTGCTCGTGGTCGGCTCGGCGCTTCGATCGAGCGTCGGAGTGGAAGACCTGGCTGACGGTGGCTCGCACCGCGTCGAACATGCGCGCCGGGCGGTTCAGGGAGCCCAGCGATCGGTCCGCGCCCGAGTGCGTGAAGTTGCAGGGGACCTCCATGACGGACAATCCTGCGCGCAGGACGCTGATCGTCATCGCGGCCTCGAGCGCGTAGCGTCCCGCGAAGGGCATGGCCGCGTCGATGGCCTCGCGCGTCAGGCACCGCTGGTAGCTCAGGGGGTAGTGGCAGTACCAGCCGGTCTTGCGGCGGATGAGGCGGCGCACCACGGCGGGGCCGTAGCCCGAGTACTCGCGGCCGGTGGCCGGGACGGCGATCGCCATGTCGACCTGTCGGGCGAAGACGGCCTCGACCAGGGCGGTGGCCTCGACGGCGGATTCGCCCAGGTCGGGCGAGAGAAGAAGGAGGTGACGGGGCGGCCCGTCGGGGCGGTCGCGCATGGCGGCCACCTTCACGCCGGTCTCGATGGCCGAGGCGCGCCCACGCTCGACGGAGTGGCGCACGACGACGGCGCCCGCGGCTCTGGCGACCCGCCCGGTGTCGTCGGTGGAGCCATCGTCGACGACAATGAGAAGGTCAACGCCGGGTATAGCGCGGCACGCGCGCACGGTGGCGGCGACGGCTCGGCCGACATTGTGTGCAGCGATGACGGCGGCGACGCGCTGCGGGTGGGATCCTCGGGATCCGCTTGGATAGTTCACGAATAACAGTCTACGGGCGGCGGGGCACTCTCGCGCCCCGCCGCCCGTAATGTGAGCGACAAGTCTGCCTAAACGGTAGGTAAAAACTCGTCAGCGGATCGTCACGGCGCGGGACACGAGGCCCTGGCGCGCGCGGCGCTCCTTATCATCCAGACGCTCGGTGACGGTGAGGGCCTCGGCGAGGGCCTCGGCGAGGGCCTGCGTGCCGGGCGCGACGTCGGCCGCGCTGGCGCGCTCGGGCAGCTCGAAGACCGGGACGATGAGGCCGCACGCACGGAAGGAGCCCACGTAGCGCGAGCCCTCACCGACGTTAGCCTGGCCGCGCGCGGCCAGGCGGGCCAGCGCGTCGAAGAGCTTGGCCTCGTCGTTGTCCGTCAGGAAACGCACGAAGTTACGGTTCATCTCGCACCAGTACGCGCCGGGGACTCCGGGCACGGGCTCGGTCGGGATAATCTCGTCGCGGTTCTGCTCGAGGGCGCGACGCGTCTGGTCATCGATCTCCTCGGCGGGGTCGAACCAGAAGGAGAAGTCCTCCTCGAGCTTCATGTCCGTGAAGCTGTCGAGGTCGAGGATGTCCTGGAGACGCTCGGACGGCTCGCGCACGTCGATCGAGATGACGCCCTCGTCGCCCGCCTCCTTCGCGGCGATCGCCGCAAGCAGCGCGGCGCCCGCGTCGTGGCTCAGATCCGCAGAGTTCGAGCGGGTCTGCAGCGCGACGAGGATGCGGCCGTCGGGGCGCACCATCGCGGGGTGTCCCTCGGGCAGGAGGGTGACGAAGTCGAATTCGACGGCGCCGTGGTCGGCGTCGGTGCGTGCGGTCAGCGTCGCCGCCGGGATGAGCTCGCGCATAGCGACCAGCTCGATCTCCTTCGGCAGGCCCTCGTAGGGGCGCGCGACGAAGGGGATCGGCGGGCGATACGCCTTGAGCTTGGCGGGATCGGTGACCTTCTTACGGCGGCTAGCTTTACCCATGGGAGTAATCGTAGCGGGTTTCGCTGAATCGACGAGGCCGGGGCTGGGCGAGCCGGTCCACGCCCCCGGCCCACGCCTCCCCAGAGCCCAGCCCACACCTCCCCACGCTCCGCCCCGCCCTTCCCCCCCCAATGTCGCATGCAATTGGCAGATTCTAGGGGTGGTTGCAAC
>NZ_ALIY01000049.1:0-4610 GCF_000283035.1 Actinomyces sp. ICM58 | reverse complement strand
TGGGTGCCGCAACCTGACTCTGTTCGGGTAATGGTGGGGGGTTTTGCAGCATTAGAAGCATCGCCACGGCGTGTCGCCGGCGTGTCGCACCTCTAATGGTGCAATTCCCCCCGTTTGCTGGCGGTGAGCTCGCGATTCGGGGCGGCGAGGTCGTGGTTCGGGGTGGTGAGGTCGCGGTTCGGGGCGGCGTGGCGCCCAAAGTGCAGACCACCTCAGTGAAAAACGCCGACAATGGGGTGTCGTGGGCGAGGTGGTCTGCGTTGTGGTCACAACGGCGCCTGGCCTCGTGCGTCGCTCGCACGCGAACCCGCTATAGCGTGCGCTGACCCGCAATATCGCACGTAAACCCACTATTCCGTGTCTGGGCGGGGCTGCCCACGCTCGTATTAGCGGGCCCACGTGCATGTCATCGGGCTAACGTGCTGGGAAAGCGCTTCCGCGTGAGCGCGCCACGATTCCAGGTAACAAGCACTGGGATACGGCTGATCGATTGAAGCGCCCCGACATTTCTGATCGGAAAAACCCGGGCAACTGGGAAGGCGACCTGATCATCGGCCAAGACGGGGCCAGCGCAAGCATCGAGCCTGGTCGCCCCGTTTGGCCACAGCCTGGTCGCCCCGCTCGGCCCCGGTGCCAGCCCCGGCCTCGTCGCCCTTAGGCACCGACGGGGACGCCGAGCCCCTCGACGATGTCCGCGCCCGGGAGCGCCGCGAGGACCTCGCCGGTCACGAAAAGCTTCGAGCGGCGCAGCCCCGACCCGATGCAGCTCCAGCCCACCGCGCACGCCGAGTCGACCAGCAGACGCCACGAACCGGGCACGCCCACCGGCGTGATGCCGCCGTACTCCATGCCCGACGCTTCGACCGCGCGCTCCTGTGGCCAGAAACTCGCCTTGCGCACGTCGAGGCGCTTCTTCACGACGTGGTTCACGTCCGCGTTCGTCGTCGCGCGCACGACGCAGGCGGCGATCCGCTCCTCTCCGGCGCGCTTGCCCGCCACCAGGATGCAATTCGACGACAGGGCCAGGTCCATGCCGAACTCGTGCGTCATGGTTTCCGTGTCCGCGAACCGCGGGTCGATCTCCACCACGAGGGCGGACGAGGCCGTGGCAACCCCGCGCTCAGCCAGTGCGGCGAGTGCGGCGGCGACCGGTTCCGCAAGAAGATCCAGGTGTTCCAAGGCGGGCTCCGGCTCGAGCGAGCCGACTCCGGGAATGATGATGTCGCTCATGCGTCCAGCGTAGGCCCGCTGCTCGCTAGAAGGCGGTGGTGGCCATGGTGCAAGCCTCTGTGACGGCGCGCGTCGCCCGCGGCTGGTCCTGTTGTTGGCATGAGTGCGACTGGCGCGGCTGCGCGCAAGGGTGGAAAACGTGTATGCTGGGAGCCGGTCCTCCGCGTGACGGTATCATCCGAACCTCCCCAGGGCAGGAATGCAGCAAGGATAAGGGTGCGCTGCCGGGTGCGCGGAGGATCTTCGTATATGTCGCTCGATTCTGGTCGACTGCAGGACGCATATCTACCATGTGGTTCAAGCCACATCGTTTGGTTTTGCATCTCAATGAGAAGCGTGTAAGCTTATACCCAGCCAAACGGCGTAGCGCCCGTAGCTCAATGGATAGAGCATCTGATTACGGTTCAGAAGGTTGGGGGTTCGAGTCCCTTCGGGCGCGCAGCGGCCCCCCTCGGTGCGATCCACCGGTGGGGGTTCTGCATTTGTGGAAAGCACTCCTTCGGGAGTGCTTTTTTCATGCCCGACGAGGCGCCGAAGAGGCCAGACGAGTCCGACGCCTCACGCGTCCACGCGCCTCACGCGCTCGGCGGCGTCACCACCCACGGCTCGGTCGACAAGGAACGCAGCCCCTCAATCCCCAGGGCCTCCGCGATATCTGAGGCGCAACGCGCCCCGGGCACGCCAAGAGATGCCCCGATAAACGAAACGACGTCCGCCGTGGACCAGCCCAGGCCTCGTAAATCGGCGAGCGTGACCGCGCCGTCGCGCTTGGCCAGGCGCGCACCGGACGGCGCGAGAGCGAGCGGCACGTGCGCGTACATCGGCTCTGGCGCCCCGAGCAGGTGTGCGAGCTGAGCCTGCGCGGGCGCCTGCGAGAGCAGGTCGAATCCGCGCACGACCTGGTCGACCCCCTGGTAGGCGTCGTCGACGACCGCCGCCAGGTTGTAGGCGGGCACCCCGTCCGCGCGGCGCACGACGAAATGGTCGACCGGCCCGGTGTAGGAACCGTGCAGCTCGTCGAACACGGTCCACTCGGGCGAGGGCGCGGCCAGACGCAGCGCAGGTTCGCGCCCGAGCGCCGCCAGTGACGCACGTTTGGCGGCGCGCTCTGACTCGCTGAGCGTCAGGCACGTGCCCGGGTAGTGGCCGGGCGGCACGTGGGGCGCGGAGGCGGCCTCGCGGATGTCGCGACGCGTGCAGTAGCACTCGAAGATGAGGCCTCGCGCGGCCAGCGACGCCAGCGCCTCCTCGTGTGCGTCGGCCCGCGCGGTCTGGATGAGAGGCTCGCCGTCCCAATCCACGCCGATCGCTTCCAGGTCCTCGAGCTGGCGCTGGGCGGACCCGGCGCGCTCCCGGTCGATGTCCTCGATGCGCAGGACGAAACGCCGCCCGGTTGTGCGCGCCCACGCCCATGCGAGGATCGCGGTGCGCAGGTTCCCCAGGTGGAAGTCGCCCGTGGGGGAGGGTGCGAATCGTCCAGTATTCGTCATGAGGCCAGTGTACGAGGCTGTGGCATGCTCGCCGCTGTGCCTTGCCCGGGTGCGCGGTGCGGTGGGCGTACAGTGGTGTGCATGACGAGTTTTCGGGTGCCCGACTGGTTGGCGGTCTTCGTGGGCGGTGTCGCGGGCACGGCGGCGCGCGCGGGGCTCGATGAGGTCGCGAAGGCGTCCCCCGTGCGAGGCCTCTTCCTGTCCTGGTCGACGCTGACCGTCAATATCGTGGGCGCTTTCGCGCTGGGGGCGCTGGCCGCGTGGGTGGCGGGGCGCCTCGCGCGCGGCGTGGGCGATGCGGCGTCATTGAAGACTTTGAAGCTTCTGGTCGGCACGGGTTTCGCGGGCGCGTTCACGACGTATGGGACGTACATCGTCGCGTCTGTGGGCTACGTGTCGCTCAATGGAATCGCCGAGGCCGTCTCGCAGTCCCTCGGTCTCCTGGCCCTGGGTGCGGCGTCGGCGTGGGTTGGCGTGCGCGTGGGGGAGTGGTTGTGCGGCCCCTCGGGCGCGCGGCCTGTCAGCGGCGAGGAGGGGCGAGCGTGAGCGTGTCGACCTTCCTGTTCGTGGCCCTGGCCGGCGGTGTGGGCGCGTGCGCGCGCTTCTGGCTGGACCGCGGGACTCAGCGCGCCCTGTCCTCGTGGGGCGACCCGGCGGGAGCGAAGCTCGGCATCCTGGTCGTCAACGTGATCGGTTGTTTTCTGGCGGGCGCGGCCACTCAGCTTGCGCCCGCTCACCTGATGCCGATCGTGTCGACGGGGTTCCTGGGTGGCTTTACGACGTTCTCGACGGCTCTCGTGGATGCGGTGACCCTGTGGGCGGACGGGTTTCGGGGGCGTTCGCTGGTTCTCGCGCTGGGCACGTGGGCGGCGTCCTGGGGTGCGGCGGTCGTGGGCATCGCCGTCGCGTGAGCCTCGTCGGGGCGTTCCGGGCTCTGCTTGTTATCTGGCTCTGCTTGTTATCAGCCATTGCACGCGACTGAGCGCAGGCCTGGCCTGCGCGATCTTTACCCAAAAATGTCGCACGTAATTCCCTCGCGGTTATTTCATGATTTGAATTGTGATCGTTGGAATTGCAACGTTTTCTCGGGTCCTAAGAAAAGTGAGGGTACCCAAATTACGTGCGACTTTTGGGGAGGGATGAGGCCGGGGGGGCGAGGGGCGAGGTCGGATGTTCGCACAGACCCACGCTTATCCTTACCCAAAAATGTCGCATGCAATTCCCTCGCGGTTATTTCATGATTTGAATTGTGATCGTTGGAATTGCAACGTTTTCTCGGATGCTAAGAAAAGTGAGGGTACCCAAATTGCATGCGACTTTTGGGGAGGGGTGACGGGGACGAGGCCGGGGGGTGACGGGGACGAGGCCGGGGGGCGACGGGGACGCGGCCGGGGGTCGAGGGACGACGGGGCTCGCGTCCGTCGCTCGCCGCGGCGACAGCTCCGATGAGGGTTTAGCCACGATACGGTGTTTTGTAACAGCATGCCGAGCGCTCCCGCGCGCCGCCCCCATATGCTGATTGTGCGGGCCGAGCGGCCCAGTAACGGAGAAACTCATGATTGACCTCACCGGGGTGTCCAAGGTCTACCCCGTGAAAAACGGCGGCCAAGTGGTCGCACTCGATGGGGTGAACCTTCACGTTGACCGCGGATCGATCCACGGCATCGTCGGTCGATCCGGCGCGGGCAAGTCCACCCTCATCCGGTGTCTGACCGCCCTCGAGAAGCCCACCGAGGGAAGCATCGTCGTTGACGGCCTCGATCTGGCGACCCTCTCGGGCGCGCGACTGCGCGCCGCGCGCCGCCACATCGGCATGGTCTTCCAGGCGGCGAACCTCCTCGACGCTCGCACGGCGGCCGAGAACATCGGCTACCCGCTCAAGCTGGCGGG
>NZ_ALIY01000048.1:0-93975 GCF_000283035.1 Actinomyces sp. ICM58 | reverse complement strand
ACGCGCCGGCTTCAAGCCGATCTCGACCGTCCCTCGCGCCCTGCGCAGCGTGGATCTGGCCACCGGCGAGGAGGCGGTGGGCCTGCACCAGCGCTCCGACACCTGCCAGGTCGTTCCCGGCGCCGTCATCGCCGAGGCCGAGGTGGCCCTGGTGCTGGCCGACGCCCTCTTCGACCACGCTGGCGGGCGCTCGGTGGGCGAGATGCGCCGCAATCTGGCCGCCTACCTTCAGGTCGTGGGTGAGCGCGCATGAGCGTCAACCTACCCATCGTGCTCGTCGGCCTACCCGGCGCCGGTAAGTCGAAGGTCGGTCGCCTGCTGGCCTCCCGCCTCGGCGTGGACCACGTGGACACCGACGATCTCGTCGAAGAGCGCCAGGGGCGACCGATCGCCGACATTTTCGCCGTCGATGGTGAGGCCGCCTTCCGCGTCATGGAAACCGACGCGGTCGCTTGCGCGCTCACGCGCAGCGCAGTCGTGTCTCTGGGTGGGGGAGCGGCGGCCACGCAGGCCGTGCGCGACCTGCTCGCTGGCCACACCGTCGTCTACATTGACGCTCCCCACGAGGAGCTCGTGCGCCGTACTGCGTCCAAGACCCATCGTCCTTTGCTCGCGACGGATCCCGACGGGGCGCTGCGGCGCCTGCGCGAGGCACGCGAGCCCCACTACCGCGCCGTCGCCACGCTGACCGTTTCCAGCGGTCCGGGCCCAGCCGACGGCGTCGTCACCGACATTCTCACCAACCTGGAGCACTCATGAGCACCACCATCGAGGTGACCGGCGTCCAGCCGTCGACCATCACCGTCGGACGCGATCTCGGTTTCGATCCGATCGTCGCCGCTCTCGACTCGGCGGCGACCAAGGCCCTCATCGTCCACGCCCGCCCACTCGCCTCCCGTGCGCAGGCCCTGGCGGAGTACCTGCGTGAACGGGGCATTGAGGCCTCAACTGCCGACCACCCCGACGCCGAGGCCGGCAAGTCGATTGAGGTCGTTGCCTCCCTGTGGGACGAGTGCGGTCGTCTCCAGCTTGGGCGTAAAGATGCGATCATCGCCATGGGCGGCGGAGCAACCACCGACATGGCCGGTTTCGTCGCCGCCACATGGCTGAGGGGCATCACGCTCATCAATGTTCCGACGACGCTGCTCGCCATGGTTGACGCAGCCGTCGGCGGCAAGACCGGGATCAACACGTCGGTAGGTAAGAATCTCGTCGGCTCGTTCTACCCGGCCCGCGCCGTCGTCGCCGATATGGATCTCCTTGAGACCCTGCCCGCACCCGATCTGGCGGCCGGTGCTGCCGAGGTTATTAAGTGCGGTTTCATCGCGGACCCGACGATCCTGCGCATCGTCGAGGAGACGGACCCGAGCGAGCTTCTGCGATCAAACAGCCCGCAGCTCGCGGAGATCACCACCCGCGCGATCGCCGTCAAGGCCCGCGTCGTCTCCGCTGACCTGACCGAGGGAGGCCTGCGCGAGATTCTCAACTACGGGCACACGCTCGCCCACGCGATCGAGCGCGCGAACGACTACACGTGGCGCCACGGCGATGCGGTCGCCGTCGGCTGCTGCTTCGCCGCGCGACTCGCTCACGCCCGTGGGCAGCTCAGCGCCGAGAATGTTGCGCGCCACGACGAGCTCTTCTCCCGCGTTGGCCTCCCCACGCGCTACGAGGGAAGCACTCTGGAGGAGCTGACGCGCATCATGTTGTCAGATAAGAAGGTACGCCGCGGGATTCTGCGCTTCGTCCTGCTGGACGGGATCGCAAACCCGCGCACCGAGGCCGTCGAACCCGGCGAGCTCTGCGTCCCCGCCGAGGCGATCGGAATTCGCCCATGAGCATGGTCGTCCTCATCGGAGTGACGGGCTCGGGCAAGACGACGGTCGGTTGGATCCTGTCTCAGCGCTACGCACTCCCGCTCTACGAGGTCGACGATGCCGTTGAGGAGAGCCTGGGCGCGCCAATGCGCACCCTCGTCGTCGGGCGCGACCCGCGCCTGCCCGAGGCCTCTCGCGCTCAGGCAGCGCGCCTCTTAGACGCTAACGAGGGCATTGTCACGCTCGGCGCCTCGCAGCCGCTTGACTCCGCCACGGCCTCGGCAATTCAACGAGCACGTGCCAAGGGCGCGCACATCGTCGAGCTCGGCGCCGACCTTTCCGCGGTATCTCGCCGAGAAAACCTGGGTGCACCACGCTCGGTCGGCCTGGGTGCACCCCGCGCGGTCCTCACCCAGCTGATGAACCAGGCCCGCGAGGCGTATGCGGCCGTGGCCGACACAACAGTGGATACGAGTGCCCGCACCCCGCAAGAAGTCGCGGATTTGGTCGCCCGCGCGTGTAAACTGACCCCTGATTACTGATTCCTTCACAAGTGAGGTACCCCTGTGGCAACGACAAATGATCTGAAGAACGGCCTCGTCATGGTGATCGACGGCCAGCTCTGGCAGGTTGTCGAATTCCAGCACGTCAAGCCCGGCAAGGGCCCGGCCTTCGTGCGCACCAAGATCAAGAACGTGCTGTCCGGCAAGACCGTCGACAAGACCTTCAACGCCGGCCTCAAGATCGAGACCGCGACCGTCGACCGCCGCGATATGACGTACCTGTACCAGGACGGCACCGACTATGTCTTCATGGACCAGTCCACCTACGAGCAGATCAACGTTCCCGCCGAGACCGTGGGCGATGCCCGCAACTTCATGGTCGAGAACCAGGACGTCATCGTCTCCCAGCACGACGGCACCGTCCTGTTCGTTGAGCTGCCCGCGACTGTCGTTCTGACGATCACGCACACCGAGCCCGGCCTGCAGGGCGACCGTTCCTCCGCCGGCACCAAGCCCGCGACGCTCGAGACCGGCTACGAGATCCAGGTCCCCCTCTTCATGGAGGAAGGCACCCGCGTCAAGGTCGACACCCGCGACGGCTCGTACTCGGGCCGCGTGACCGAGTAATGTCGAAGCAGCACCGCTTCACGTCGCGCACGAAGGCCCGCAAGCGCGCGGCCGACGTCGTGTACGAGGCCGATCAGCGCGGGATGGGGTCTAACCCCGACGTGCTGCGCGACCTTCTGCGCGAGCGCCGCGTCATCACTGCGGCTCAGACTCCGCTCCCGGAGTTTTCGATTCAGATCATTGCCGGTGTGGCGGATAACCTGCGTCGCATCGACTCGTTGATATCAGCGCACGCGCGCGTACCCGGGCTGGATCGTATCGCCGCCGTGGACCTGGCCGTCATGCGCGTGGCCGTGTGGGAGATGCTCGAGAACGACGAGGTGTCGCCGATCATCGTGATCGACGAGGCGATCTCTATCGTTCGCTCGATTTCGACGGATACGTCGCCGTCCTTCGTCAATGCGGTCCTCGACGCGATTCGCAAGGATCTGGCCTCGCCAGCGTGGTCGCGTAGAGAGGGCCGCGAGGAGGAGTCTTCCGCTCTTTCCGAGGCCGAGGCGTCCCAGACGAGTCACGTGGACTCAGGTGAGGATCTGCCCGTTCAGGAGGCGCCCGCCAGGTCGCTTCCCGTCGGCGCGAAGCCGCTTGACGGTGCCAGTGTCGACGACGAGCTCGACGAGCTGCTCGAGGAGTACTGAGCCGACGCCTCGACGACAATAGTGCATGGGTGTGGCCGCCACGATCGTTCGTGGCGGCCACACTTGCATGCGTCAGCGTTTTGATCCCTGGTCGGGCGCCCTCACAGGGAGACGCGCGTGGTGCGCACGTCCCAGTACTGCGGGCCATCGACGAGGACCTCGAAGGTCCATTCGCCGGGCAGCTGCATGATCTGCGCGAGCAGGGGGCGGGGCAGGTGGGGAGCGCGGATGATGAACGACTCACCGGCGTTCATCGACCCGGCTGCGCCGAGCACCGCCGCATGACGGAGCCGGTGGGGGATAGCGGTCGCATCGATCGTGGGCTCGTCGCCGTCGTGTCCTCCACACCCGCAGCCGCCGCCGTGGACCCCGGGCGTAGGCAGTTCTTCAATGGTCATTGCGTGATCGTCCTGTCTGTCGACGTTGAATGGGTGCGCGTAATCGCACGGTACCAATTTTAACGGCTTCATCCCTTTCATTCGCTTCGTAGGTGACGGGCGCGCTATTTACGTGATGCATCGATACCCGGTAGGGGTATGCTTCTATACCCCTACCGGGTATATCCCTCGCAGCTTCGCGCCCCGGCGTCCACCTCGGGGACATGCCCCACGCCGCACCCAGCCCTCATCGCGCCGCCTCATATGCCCTCCCACGTGGCCTTTCACACGCGCCCGCGATCCGCGAGTGTCACACTGGGCGCGTACCATTGATCTGGAACACATCCTTTAATGACCGTCCCGTGAGGCGGGGAAGGAGCTCGCAGTGGGATCACTGCACGCTGATCGCGCATCGCGCGGCAAAGAAGTATTGGGAGCAGGCGACGTCGCCCGCTCTCTGACACGCATCGCCTACGAAATCATCGAACGCAACGGTGGCAGTGACAATCTCGTCATCGCCGGCATTCCGACTCGCGGAGCCACCCTCGCGCGCAGGCTTGTCAACAGGATTCGCGAAGTGTCCGGCACCTACGCGGACCTGGCGATCATCGACGCCACGATGTTCCGCGACGACCTGGCCAGCCAGCCGCTGCGCGCCCCCAAGGAAACGCTGATTCCAGTCACCGGCATCGATGGAAAGACAGTCGTCCTGGTAGACGACGTCCTGTACACGGGCCGCACGATTAAGGCCGCCCTCGATGCGCTCAGCCGCATCGGCCGACCCGCGGCCGTCCAGCTCGCCGTCCTGATCGACCGCGGCCACCGCGAGCTGCCGATCCGACCGGACTACGTCGGCAAGAACTTGCCGACATCGCGGGATGAAACAGTCACCATCCTGCTTGACGAAACCGATGGGCGCGACGGCGTCCTGCTAGGGAAGGGCCTGTAAGCGATGAGCTTGAGCCATCTTATTTCGATCCGCGACGTGACCCGCGAGGAGGCGATCTTGATCCTCGACACGGCGGAGCAGATGGCCGCCACACAGCGCCACGGCGTCAAGAAGCTTCCGACGCTTCAGGGAAAGACCGTCGTCAATCTCTTCTTCGAAGATTCGACGCGCACCCGCATCTCCTTCGAGACGGCTGCCAAGCGCCTGAGCGCCGACGTCATCAACTTCCAAGCGCGAGGCTCGTCCGTGTCCAAGGGCGAGTCCCTCAAGGACACGGCACTGACGCTGCAGGCGATGGGCGCGGACGCCGTCATCGTGCGCCACTCCTCCTCCGGCGCCGCCCACCGCCTGGCCCACGCCGGATGGATGGACCTGCCCGTCCTCAATGCCGGTGACGGCACCCATCAGCATCCGACGCAGGCGCTGCTCGACGCGATGACGCTGCGCCGCCACTACGCGCCGTCGCTGGGAGAAGACGGCACCCCCGCTCCCGGCTCCGGCCTCGACGGGGCGCACGTCGTCATCGTCGGCGACGTTCTCCACTCGCGCGTGGCGCGCTCCAACGTCGACCTACTGACGCTCCTGGGTGCCCGCGTCACCCTGGTCGCGCCCCCGACGCTTCTGCCGATCGGCGTGGACACCTGGAACTGCGACACCTCCTACGACTTTGATGAGGCCCTGGCGAGCCGCCCCGACGCGGTCATGATGCTGCGCGTCCAGCGCGAGCGCATGTCGAGCGCCGGCGGCGGCTTCTTCCCCTCGCCGGGCGCCTACCACGCCGAATACGGCCTGACCCCCGAGCGTTTCGCGAAGCTGCGCTCCGACACGGTTGTCATGCACCCCGGCCCCATGAACCGGGGCCTCGAAATCTGCGCCAAGGCAGCCGACTCAGACCAATCTGTCATCGTCGAGCAGGTGTCCAACGGCGTGTGTATCCGCATGGCTGCCCTCTACCTGCTCCTCGCATCGGAAGGACATAGCAATGACTGAACAGACCCGTGACATCCTGATCACCGGCGCTTCGCTGCTCGGCGGGGAGCCCACCGACATTGCGTTGTCCGGCGGCACGATCGTCGCGATCGGCGCCGACGCTCGCGACGCCGTGCGAGACCCGCGCGTCATCGACGCGGAGGGCCTCATCGCCCTGCCCGGCCTCGTCGATATTCACACCCACCTGCGCCAGCCCGGCGGCGAGGACGCCGAGACCGTCTTCACGGGCACCCGCGCGGCCGCCGTCGGCGGCTACACGGCCGTGCACGCGATGGCGAACACGACGCCCACGCAGGACAGCGCGGCCATCGTCGACCAGGTGCTGCGCCTGGGCGAGGAGGCCGACTGGGTCGAGGTGCGCCCCGTCGGCGCGGTCACCAAGGGCCTGGAGGGCAAGCATCTGGCCGCCCTCGGCTCGATGGCCCGCTCGCGCTCGAAAGTGCGCGTCTTCTCCGACGATGGCAAGTGCGTGTCCGACCCCGTTCTCATGCGCCGCGCCCTCGAATACGTCAAGGGCTTCGGCGGCGTCATCGCCCAGCACAGCCAGGATCCTGCCCTCACCGAGGGCGCGCAGATGAACGAGTCGGCGCTGTCCGGTGAGCTCGGCCTGGCCGGCTGGCCCGCCGTCGCCGAAGAGGCGATCATCGCCCGCGACATCCTGCTCGCCAAGCACGTGGGCTCGCGCCTGCACGTGTGCCACCTGTCCACGGCGGGCTCCGTCGACCTCGTGCGTTGGGGCAAGGCGCAGGGCGTCGACATTACGGCCGAGGCCACGCCCCACCACCTGCTGCTCACCGAGCAGCTGGCCGCCACCTACGATCCGCTCTACAAGGTGAACCCGCCGCTGCGCCGCGCGGAGGACGTCGAGGCGGTGCGTGAGGGCCTGGCCGACGGCACGATCGATTGCATCGGCACCGACCACGCCCCCCACCCCCTCGAGATGAAAGACTGCGAGTGGCAGGCCGGTGCCTTCGGCATGACGGGACTGGAAACGGCGCTGCCGATCCTCATCGAGACGATGGTCAATACCGGTCGCATGGACTGGACGGATATCGCTCGCGTCATGTCGACGGTTCCCGCCCGCATCGGCCGCGTGCAATCGCAGGGCCAGGGCCTCGTCGTCGGTGCCCCCGCGCATGTGGCCCTCGTGGACGCCACCGTCCGCGTGACGGTCGATCCTGCCAAGCAGTGGACGCGCTCCACGAACTGCCCCTTCCGCGGCATGGAACTGCCCGGTCAGGTGCGCTACACCATTTTCAACGGCGTCCCCACGGTCGTCGACGCCACCCCGATTGCCAAGGAGGACCGATGACCACGTCCGATATCGCTTTGCTCGTCCTGGAGGACGGAACCGTCTTCAAGGGCCGCGCGTGGGGCGCGAGGGGCCGCACGCTCGGCGAGATCGTGTTCTCGACCGGCATGACCGGCTACCAGGAGACGCTCACCGACCCGTCGTACCACCGCCAGATCGTCGTCATGACGGCCCCTCACATCGGCAACACCGGCGTCAACGACGAGGACCCCGAGTCCTCGCGCATCTGGGTCGCGGGCTTCGTCGTGCGCGACGCAGCGCGCCGCGCCTCCAACTGGCGCTCGCGCCGGGAGCTGGAAGATGAGCTGATCGCCCAGGGCATCGTCGGCATCGCGGACGTCGATACGCGTGCGATCACGCGCCACATTCGCGAGCGCGGCGCCATGCGCGCCGGCATCTTCTCGGGGGATGCGCTGCCCGTGGGCGCGCAGTACCTGGGGGATGAGGCCGTGGCCTCGCTCGTGCGCATCGTCGCCGATTCTCCCGCGATGAGCGGAGCTGCGCTGGCCGCCGAGGTGTCGACAGACGAAACCTACGTGGTGGAGCCCCTCGGCGACTTCGAGGGCAAGGAACCCATCGCGCGCGTCGTCGCCGTGGATCTGGGCATCAAGTCGCGCACGCCCTACCACCTGGCCGCGCGTGGAGCGCGCGTCTACGTGGTGCCCTCGAGCGCGTCTTTCGCGGACATCGAGGCGCTCAAGCCGGACGGCGTGTTCTTCTCTAACGGCCCCGGCGACCCGTCGACCGCCGACCACGAGATCGGCGTGCTGCGCGCCGTGCTGGACGCGGGCATCCCGTACTTCGGTATCTGCTTCGGTCACCAGCTGTTCGGACGCGCCCTCGGGTATGGCACCTACAAGCTAAATTACGGGCACCGCGGCATCAACCAGCCGGTGAAGGACGTGGCGACGGGCCGCGTCGAGATCACCGCCCACAACCACGGGTTCGCGGTTGATGCGCCCGTGGGGGAGCCCTCGGTTGCCCCCTTCGAGTCGGGCAGGTACGGCCGCGTCGAGGTCTCGCACGTCGGGCTCAACGACGGCGTCGTCGAGGGCCTGCGGGCCCTGGACATCCCTGCCTTCTCCGTCCAGTATCACCCCGAGGCAGCCGCCGGCCCACACGACGGCGAGCTGCTGTTTGATCGCTTCATGTCCCTGATGAGCGCCGCTAAGGAGACCCACTGATGCCCCGCAGGAATGATCTGTCCTCCGTCCTCGTCATCGGGTCGGGCCCCATCGTCATCGGCCAGGCGTGCGAGTTCGACTACTCGGGCACGCAGGCATGCCGCGTCTTGAAGGAGGAGGGCCTGCGCGTCATCCTCGTCAACTCCAACCCGGCAACCATCATGACCGACCCGGGCATCGCGGACGCCACCTACGTCGAGCCGATCACCCCGGAGGTCGTGGCGTCGATCATCGAGAAGGAGCGCCCCGACGCGCTGCTGCCGACCCTGGGCGGCCAGACGGCCCTGAACACGGCCGTCGCCCTGTCCGAGATGGGCGTGCTCGAGCGCTTTCACGTCGAGCTCATCGGCGCCTCGATTGACGCGATCCGCGCGGGCGAGGACCGCGAGGAGTTCAAGGAGATCGTCGAGCGTTCGGGCGCCGAGGTTGCGCGTTCCTTCATCGCCCACACGATGGAGGAGTGCCACGCTGCCGCCGCCGAGCTCGGCTACCCCCTCGTCGTTCGTCCCTCCTTCACGATGGGCGGCCTCGGCTCCGGTTTCGCGCACACCCCGGAGGACCTCGAGCGCATCGCCGGCCAGGGCCTGGCCGCCTCCATCACGACCGAGGTGCTCCTGGAGGAGTCGATCCTCGGGTGGAAGGAATACGAGCTTGAGCTCATGCGCGACAAGGCGGACAACGTCGTCGTCGTCTGTTCGATCGAGAACGTCGACCCGGTCGGCGTGCACACGGGCGACTCGATCACGGTCGCCCCGGCTCTGACCCTCACCGACCGCGAGATGCAGCGCCTGCGCGACATCGGCATCGCCGTCATCCGCGCCGTGGGCGTGGACACTGGCGGCTGTAACATCCAGTTCGCGATCCACCCCGAGACGGGCCGCATCATCGTCATCGAGATGAACCCGCGCGTGTCGCGTTCCTCCGCCCTGGCCTCGAAGGCGACGGGCTTCCCGATCGCGAAGATCGCCGCGCGCCTTGCCACCGGCTACACCCTCGACGAGATCCCCAACGACATCACGGGCTCGACCCCGGCCTCGTTCGAGCCGACGCTCGACTACGTGGTCGTCAAGGTCCCGCGTTTCACCTTCGAGAAGTTCCCGGCCGCTGACCCCACCCTCACCACGTCGATGAAAGCCGTCGGCGAGGCCATGGCAATCGGCCGTTCCTACACGGAGGCCCTGCAGAAGGCGCTGCGCTCGATCGACAAGGGCGGCGTTCAGTTCCACTGGGACGGGCCGGCCCCCACCCCCGAGGAGACCCGCGCGCTCGTGGAGGCTGCGGGAGTCGGCACCGAGGGGCGCCTCGTCCAGGTCCAGCAGGCGATTCGCGGGGGCGCGACCCTTGAGGAGCTCTACGAGTCCACGAAGATCGACCCGTGGTTCTTGGACCAGATGTTCCTCCTCGACGAGGTCGCGACCCGCATCCGAGGGGCCGAGGCCCTCACGGGCAACGTCCTCGCCGAGGCGAAGCGTCACGGCTTCTCCGACCGTCAGATCGCCGCCATGCGCGGCCTGTCGGAGGACACGGTGCGCGAGGTGCGCGGCGCGTTTGGCATCCACCCGGTCTTCAAGACGGTCGACACCTGCGCCGCCGAGTTCGCCGCCCGCACGCCCTACCATTACTCGACCTACGACCAGGAGAACGAGGTGCGCCCGCGCGAGCGCGAGGCCGTCATCATCCTGGGAGCCGGCCCTAACCGCATCGGCCAGGGCATCGAATTCGACTACTCGTGCGTGCATGCCGCCATGTCGCTGCGCGGCCGCTACGAGACGATCATGGTCAACTGCAACCCGGAGACGGTCTCGACCGACTACGACATCTCGGACCGACTCTACTTCGAGCCCCTGACCCTCGAGGATGTGCTGGAAATCTACCGTGCCGAGTGCGCGGCCGGCCCCGTCAAGGGCATGATCGTCCAGCTCGGTGGCCAGACCCCGCTGTCGTTGGCCGCCGACCTCGAGCGCGCCGGCGTGCCGATCCTGGGCACAAGCCCGCGGGCCATCGACCTGGCCGAGGACCGCGAGGAGTTCGGCAAGGTTCTCGAGGCGGCCCACTGCCCGGCACCCGCACACGACACGGCGCACACGCCCGAGCAGGTCATTGCCGTCGCCGAGAAGGTCGGATACCCGGTCCTCGTTCGCCCCTCCTTCGTGCTGGGCGGGCGTGGCATGGCGATCATCAACGACGAGCCGGCGCTGCGCGAATACCTCGCCAGCCACGACTCCGAGCTGCTCTTCTCGCGCGGCCCGCTTCTCATCGACCGCTTCCTCGACGCGGCCATCGAGATCGACGTGGACGCCCTGTACGACGGCCAGGAGCTCTTCATGGGCGCCATCATGGAGCACATCGAGGAGGCGGGCATCCACTCGGGTGACTCTTCCTGCGTGCTGCCTCCCATGACGCTGTCTGCACGTGAGCTGGAGCGCATCACCGCCTCGACCGAGGCGATCGCGCGGGGAGTCGGCGTGCGAGGCCTCATCAACATTCAGTTCGCGCTGCTCTCCGACACCCTCTACGTCATCGAGGCAAATCCGCGCGCCTCCCGCACCGTCCCCTTCGCCTCGAAGGCGACCGGCGTGCAGCTGGCCAAGGCCGCGGCCCTCATCCAGGTGGGTGATTCGATCGCGTCCTTGCGTGAGCAGGGCCTTCTGTCCACACACGACGCGCGTGAGATTCACGACGGCGGATCGATCGCCGTCAAGGCCGCGGTCCTGCCGTTCAAGCGTTTCCGCACGGACAAGGGCGAGATCGTCGACACCGTCCTCGGTCCCGAGATGCGTTCGACCGGCGAGGTGATGGGCATCGACCGCGACTTCCCGACAGCCTTCGCCAAGTCACAGCTCGGTGCATCGACCGACATGCCGACCTCGGGCACGGTGTTCATCTCCATCGCGGACACAGACAAGCGCGCGATCGTCCTGCCGGCTGCACGCATGCATGAGATGGGATTCAACATCCTCGCAACGTCCGGCACCGCCTCCGTGCTGCGCCGCAACGGCATCGAGGCCCAGTCTGTGCGCAAGTCCTCCGAGGGCCGCGGCGACGGGGGAGAGCCGACGGTCGTCGACCTGATCAACGAGGGGTCGATCGACCTGGTCGTCAACACGCCACAGCGCAGCGCCCCGCGTAACGACGGCTACCAGATCCGCGCGGCCGCGGCCTCGCAGGATCGCCCCGCCGTCACGACACTCCAGGCGTTCAACGCGATGGTGCAGGCCATCGAGGTGCGCATGCGCGGAGCCTACTCCGTGCGCTCCCTGCAGGAATGGGATTCGATCCGATCGGAGGAAACACGATGAACCCGCACTCCGCCACCCGTCCGATTCGCCTCGGTTTCGGAGACCGCCTCTACGCCGCCATGGAAGAGCATGGTCCCGTGTGCGTGGGCATCGACCCGCACGCCTCGCTACTGGCCCAGTGGGGATTGGATGATGACGCGAACGGCGTTCGAGAGTTCTCTCTTCGCGTCGTTGAGGCCCTGGGTGGGCGCGCCGCCGCCTTCAAGCCGCAGGCCGCATTCTTCGAACGCCATGGCTCGCGCGGTGTCGCGGTCCTCGAGGAAGTCATTGCGGCCTGCCGCGAGGTCGGCACGCTGTGTATCGTCGATGCTAAGCGCGGCGACATCGGCTCCACCATGGCCGGCTATGCGCAGGCCTATCTGTCGGATGATTCGCCGCTCGCCGGCGACGCTGTCACTCTGTCTCCCTACCTGGGGGTCGGCTCGTTGACCCCCGCTCTTGAGCTTGCGAAGCAGACGGGACGGGGAGTGTTTGTCCTGGCGCTGACCTCCAACCCCGAGGGCGCCTCCGTGCAGCACGCGCGCGGAGAGGACGGACGCAGCGTCGCAGGTCACGTGGTGTCCCAACTAGCGGACTTCAACGCCTCCTGTGACCAATCACACCTTGGTCCTGCGGGCATCGTCATCGGTGCCACCGTGGGCGATGCCGTGCAGCGTCTCGACATCGATCTTCCGGCACTAAAAGGCGCTTTTTTGGCTCCAGGAGTGGGCGCGCAGGGTGCCGGTCCGATGCAGGTCAGGCAGGTTTTCGCGGGCGCGGAAGACGCCGTGTTAGCCTCGTCGTCCCGCGCGATTCTGAGCGCGGGCCCGAGTGTGGCCGGACTGCGCGACGCCTACCTTGCGACAGTCGATTCTCTGAAATAACCTATCGAGTTAATCAGAAGTCGGCGTTTTGGGATGGCGCATGTGCTTTGAGAGGTGACATAGTTTAATTACCGAAGATCCCAGCGGAGGAGATGATCAGAATGGCACTACCTGATCTCACGCCGGAACAGAGGGCACAGGCCCTCGAGAAGGCAACTCAGGCACGGCGTCGTCGCGCCGAGGTCAAGAACGCGCTCAAGGCGCGCTCGATGAACCTGTCTGAGGTTTTGGAACTCGCCGATTCCGACGAGGCCGTGGCGAAGATGAAAGTCGTTTCGCTTCTGGAGTCGCTGCCGCGCGTCGGCACGAACACGGCCGCTGTCCTGATGGACGAGTACAAGATCGCCCAGAGCAGGCGAGTGCGAGGCCTCGGCCCCGTCCAGCGCAAGGCACTGGTCGAGCGTTTCGGCTGATACGGGTACGCATGGCACAATTGAGCCATGACTCAGGCTCAATTGACAGTCCTTGCTGGCCCGACCGCCGTTGGAAAGGGAACCGTCGTCACCGCTCTTCGTGAGCGCTACCCGCACCTGTTGGTGTCGGTTTCGGCGACGACTCGCCATCCTCGGCCCGGTGAAGTGAACGGCGTCCACTACTACTTCGTTTCCCCCGAAGAATTCGATTCCATGATCGAAGGGGGAGAGATGTTGGAGTGGGCGCTTGTTCATGGCACAAACAAGTACGGCACCCCTCGCGGTCCTGTCGATGCGGCTCTGGCGGCTGGCGAGCCAGTCCTGCTCGAGATCGACCTGGCGGGCGCGCGACAGGTTCGCGCTAATCGCCCCGACGCCCAGTTCATCTTCCTGGCTCCGCCCTCCTGGGAGGAGCTGGAGCGCCGACTCGTCGGCCGCGGCACCGAAGGCCCGGAGGAACGCGAGCGCAGGCTCGCCACGGCCCGCGTCGAGATGGACGCCGCCTCCGAGTTCGATCACGTTGTGATCAACGACGATATTGATCGCGCGGTGCGTGAGCTGGCCGGGCTCATTGGCCTGGAGTAGTATCTATCTGAATCTGCCATTGAGAGGAAGACACGCATGTCCGGAATTGTTGCCCAGCCCGTGGGTATCACCTCCCCGCCTATTGACGATCTGCTGGAGCACGTCGATTCCAAGTACGCGCTGGTTATTTTTGCCGCGAAGCGTGCTCGCCAGATTAACTCCTACAACCTGCAGCTTCAGCAGAACATGATCCAGTTCGTGGGTCCCGTCGTCGACGTTCAGCCCGACGAGAAGCCTCTGGCCGTGTCTCTGCGTGAGATCAACGAGGGCCTGCTCTCTCTCGAAGCAAACCCCGAGGCCTGACATGGCGTCAATCGTCGTCGGAGTGACCGGCGGCGTCGCAGCCTTCAAAGCACCGATCGTGGTCCGCGAGTGTCAACGCGCGGGCCACGACGTGTATGTGGCGGCGACGCACGCTTCGTTGGAATTTGTGGGCAGGTCGACCTGGGAGGGCATTACGTCTCGCCCCGTCGCAGTTGAGATCGCGGGGGAGGGGCGCGCCGAGCACGTCGAACTGGCCCGGGTCGCCGACCTGATCATCATCGTTCCGGCGACTGCGAATACCCTTGCTCGCCTGGCCGGTGGCTTTGCCGACGACATGGTGTCGCTGACGGTGCTCGCCTCTCGCGCTCCGGTGGTCGTGGCGCCCGCGATGCACTCGAACATGTGGCTGGCCCCAGCCACTCAGGCGAACGTGGCGGTGCTGCGCGAGCGAGGCGTCCACGTCATCGATCCCGTTTCGGGCGCCCTCGGCTCCGGAGACAGCGGCATCGGCCGTCTGCCGGCACCGGAGGAGATCGCGCGCCGCGCCCTGGCGATTCTCGGCGGGAGCGATGAGGCCGCTGTGGGCACCTCGCTCGCCGGAAAGTCACTGGTCGTGACTGCGGGAGGCACGAGGGAGCCGATCGACCCGGTGCGTTTCCTTGGCAACAAATCCTCGGGCCGTCAGGGCCTGGCCATCGCCGCCGCTGCGGCGCGTGCGGGAGCACGTGTGCGCGTCATCGCAGCCAATATCGACGACTCCGTGATGGCGCGCCTTCCCTCGTCGGTCGAGGTGACCCGCGTGGGCAGCGCCCAACAGATGCGCGAAGCCACGCTCGCCCAGGTGCGCGGCGCCGACGCCCTGGTCATGACGGCCGCGGTCGCCGATTTTCGCCCCGAGGCGACCCACGCCTCGAAAATGAAAAAGGACCCGATGACGGTCGACGCGCCGACCCTGCGCCTCGTGCGAAACCCCGACATTCTCTCCGAAGTCGGTCACGGCCCCCATCGTCCGCCGCTCGTCATCGGCTTCGCGGCAGAAACCGGCACCGACGAGGAGATCCTGGCCTACGGTGCCGACAAGGCCGCGCGCAAGGGGGCGGACTACATCGCCCTGAACCGTGTGGGTGCGGGCGTCGGTTTCGGTGACGTCCCCAACGATATCCGACTTCTCGACGCCGCCGGGCGCATCGTGGGCCGTTACACCGGCTCAAAGGATGAGGTTGCCGCAGGTCTTATCGGTCAGGTCGCCGCTTTCCTTGATAGCCTTGAGCGGTGAGTCAACAGCTTTTCTCTTCCGAGTCCGTCACTGAAGGTCACCCCGACAAGGTCTGTGACCGCATTTCCGATGCGATCCTCGACGCCCTGCTCGACGCCGATCCCCGCTCGCGCGTGGCCGTCGAGACGATGGCCGCCACCGGCCTCATCCACGTCGCAGGCGAGGTGACCACGGAGGCATACGTTGAAATCCCCGAGATCGTGCGCCGCGAGATCCTCTCTATCGGCTACGACTCCTCGCGCGTCGGCTTCGACGGCGCCTCGTGCGGCGTCTCCGTATCGCTCGACGGGCAGAGCCCCGACATCGCTGGCGGCGTCGACGAGGCGCTCGAGGTGCGCGGCACCCAGGGCGGCGATCGCCGTGACCGCCTGGGAGCGGGCGACCAGGGCATCATGTTTGGCTACGCGTCCTCCGATACCCCCGATCTCATGCCGGCGCCCATCTGGCTGGCGCACCGCCTCGCCAAGCGCCTGACCGACGTGCGCAAGCAGGGCGTCGTGGAAGGGCTGCGCCCCGACGGCAAGACCCAGGTGACCCTCGCATACGAGGGCGGGCGCCCCGTGGGCATCGACACCATTGTCGTGTCGACCCAGCACGACGAGAAGCTCACCCAGGGGGCCATCGCGCACGCCGTGCGCACCCACGTCATCGACCCCGTCATCGAGGAGTCCGGCCTAGCTCTGGCAACCGGCGACATGTCTGCGCTGATCAACCCCTCGGGACGCTTCGTCCTGGGCGGCCCCGCGGCGGACGCGGGCCTGACGGGCCGAAAGATCATCGTCGACACCTACGGGGGTATGGCCCGTCATGGCGGCGGCGCCTTCTCGGGCAAGGATCCCTCCAAGGTTGACCGCTCCGCCACCTACGCTGCCCGCTGGGTCGCCAAGAACGTCGTGGCCGCCGACATCGCCCAGCGCTGCGAGATTCAGCTTGCTTACGCCATCGGACGCGCCCACCCGATCGGCCTGTACGTTGACACCTTCGGCACCGGCGTCGTACCCGAGGAACGCATCGCTGATGCTATCCGCGAGGTCTTCGACCTGCGTCCCCTCGGCATGATTGAAGACCTGGATCTGCTCCGCCCGATCTACCGCGAGACCGCCGCATACGGCCACTTCGGCCGCGAGGGCTTCCCCTGGGAGGCCACGAACCGCGTCGAACAGCTCAAGGCTGCCCTCGCATGACGAGGTCAGCGGAGCAGGTCGAGGATTTCGTGCCCTCCTGGGATACCGAGGAGGCGCGCAGGTCGTGGCGTCGGCGCACGAGCCTGGAGATGATCGTCTCCGGGTTTATCGGCCTGGTCACTTCCTTCGTCCTGTCGATCGAGGCGTGGCAGCTGGCCGCCGATTCGTCGACGCGCTTCGGCTGCGACGTCTCCGCGGTTCTGTCGTGCTCGACGGTCGCCCAGACGTGGCAGGCCCGCATTCTGGGATTCCCCAACGCCTTCCTCGGCATTTTCTTCGAGGCGGTGGTCTTGGCGATCTCCGTTGGGATTGCCGCCGGCGTGCGATTCCCGCGCTGGTACATGGCCTGCACGAATCTCCTGTACACGGTCGCGCTGTTTTTCGCGTTCTGGCTCTTCAGCCAGTCCTACTTCATCATTCAGGTCCTGTGCCCGTGGTGCTTGCTCATCACGCTCACGACGACGCTCGTGTTCGGCGGTATTACGCGCATCAATATTCGTGACGGCGTGATTCCGGCGCCCGAGTCTGTGCGCCGTATTGTTGCCCAGGGCCTGGACTGGGCGTTGTGGGGGCTCATCGTCTTTGGTGTGCTTGCGATGGTGGTCGCCAAGTACGGGTTGAAGCTTTTGGGCTGAGCGGTACCGCAGATGAGCCCGCGCTGTGTTTCACTAGGCTCATGATGTCCACGCAGGGTCTGCTCGACGGTTTCGACCCGCCTGCCACGCGCAGCGCTCAGGTCGCCCGTGTGCTTGTCGACGTCGATCTGGCCCACATGGATCGGCCGCTCGATTACCTGGTTCCCGACGCTCTCGTTGACCGGGCCCAGGTTGGTTCTCTCGTTCGCGTGCGTTTTTCGGGTACCCGGGTCGAGGGCTGGATTATCGAGCGGACCCGACGCGAGGTGAGCGACGGTGTGGGGCGCCTCGAGGCGGTCGTGTCAGAGACACCCGTGCTCACGCCGTCGCTGTACGAGGCCGCACGCCGTGTCGCCTCGCGTTTCCTTGCCACGACGTCCCAGGTGCTTTCTTACGCCGTGCCGCCCCGGCATGCGCGCGCGGAGAAGGAGGTCCTTGCCAGTGCGTCTCCCGCGTGGCCCGTCATTGACGCCCCGGGCGCGGGGGAGGGCTGGCGCGCCTACTCGGCCGGTCAGGCCCTGCTGTCGCGGCTGGGGGCGGGTGAGTCTCCCCGCGCCGTCGTTACTTCCCTGCACCCTCACCTGCGTTCGTGTCTGTCTCAGGCCGTGGCCGCGACCGTGTCGTCGGGGCGCAGCGTCGTGGTCATCACGGCGACCGGCGAGCAGGCCTCGCGCGTGGCCCGCGACCTTGAGGACGATCTGGGCGTGCCCGCTGCCCTCAGCGGCGGCGAGGTTGGTGCCCAGGAGCGTTACCGCGTGCACGTCGCCGCCTCCCTGGGCCGCGTCCCCATCGTGGTGGGCACACGTTCGGCGGTGTGGGTTCCCTGCGCGTCCCTCGGGCTCATCATCATCGTCGGAGACGGGGACGATCGTCTGCGCGAACGGCACTTCCCTCGCTGCGATGCCCTCGATGTCGCCGTGCAACGCTGCGCGGTGGAGGGCGCCGGTTTGCTCGTCCTGTCCGCGTCTCGTTCGGTCAAGGCCCAGGCTCTCGTTCGCTACGGGTGGGCGGTGAGCGTCGACCCCACTGCGCAGGCGTTGCGCGAGGCCACGCCGCGCGTTCACCTGCACGGGCAGGTCGAAGCCGAGCGCGAGGGGGCCGGTGGGCGCATGCGCATCCCGCAGGCCGCCCTGCGCATGATTCGCCAGGGCCTGCGCGAAGGACCGGTCCTCATCCAGGTGGCGTCCGCGGGCTACTGGCCGACCGTCGTGTGCCGCCGCTGCGGCGAGCATGCGCGCTGTACTCGTTGCTCGGGGCCTCTGGCGATGGACGCCGAAGGGGTGACGTCGTGTGCCTGGTGTGGTCGCGAACCCAGCTCCTGGCGGTGCCCGCACTGCTCGGGGCGAGAGCTGCGCGGCGCGCGCGTAGGTTCCTCGCGCACAGCCGAGGAGATCGCCCGCACCCTCCCCGAGGCCTCCGTCCTCGAGTCCTCGGCCGCCCACCGCGTCAGCCGCACGCTTCCCTCTCGTCCCACCGTCATTGTCGCGACGGCGGGCGCCGAACCCCACGTCGACGGCGGCTACGCCTGCGCGATCATCCTCGACGCCGCGGCCCTTGCCGGGCGAACGGAGCTGTGGGCGCCCGAGGAAGCCGCCCGCCGCTGGCTTGACGCGCTCTCGCTCGTGCGACCGGGCCGCCCCGGCCTCGTCGTGGGAACGATTCCCGAGGCCCTCGGTCAGATGCTCGTTCGCTGGTCACCCACCGACTACGCCGACCGGCTCCTCGATGAGCGCGAGGCCCTCGGGTTTTTCCCCGCGTGCACGATGGTGGCCCTCGATGGCCCCGCTGCGCAGGTACGCCAGGTCGCTGACCAGGCCGTGCGCGAGGGCGGCGCACAGCTCGTGGGTACGGTCGCCGTGCCCGCCACCCGTGAGGGTGAGGAGAACCGGGTGCGAACCCTCGTGCGCGCGCCCCTACCGGATGCGGCCGACATGCTCGCCACGCTCGACCGCGTCCGGCGCTCGCGCAGTGCTCGCAAGACACCGCTGGTGAAAATGAGCGTGAACCCACCGGAGCTCTTCTAAGTCCGGGGCCACGCGGTGCCGTACACTGGCGCTCGTGCGCATTATCTTTGCTGGAACCCCCGATGCCGCAGTGCCCACGCTGCGTGCCCTGCTCGCCTCCTCTCATGAGGTTGCCCTCGTGATCACCCGCCCGCCCGCGCGGCGCGGTCGTGGAAAAACGCTGTATCCGTCTCCCGTGGCCGAGGTCGCGGCGCGCGCTGGCGTCGAGGTGGCGGAGACGACGACGCTCAAGAGCACGCAGATCGGCGAGCGCATCGCCGCCGTGGACGCCGACCTCGGTGTGGTCGTGGCCTATGGGGGGCTCATTCCCCCCGCCGTCCTCCAGATGCCGACCCACGGGTGGGTGAACCTACACTTTTCGGACCTGCCCAGGTGGCGGGGTGCGGCACCCGTCCAGTGGGCGATTCGCGAGGGGGACGCCACGACGGCATCGTGCGTGTTTCGCCTCGAAGAGGGGCTCGACACCGGCGACGTCTACTCGCGCGTCGAGGTGAGAATCGGACGCGAGAGCGCCGGCGAGCTGCTGGATGCGATGGCGCAAGCGGGCGCCTCCCAGGTTCTGGACGTCGTCGATGGCCTCCAGGCTGGCACCGCGGTGGCTGTTGCACAGAGCGAGACCGGCATCACGCACGCGCGGCGCCTGGAGCACGCCGACGGCTACGTCTCCTTCACGCGCAGCGCCGAGGAAGAGGACCGCATCATCCGCTCCGTCACGCCCAACCCGGGCGCCTACACGATTCTGCCCGGCGGCACGCGCATGAAGCTCGGCGTGGCCACGCCGGTGGAGCGCGATGACCTGGAGCCAGGCCAGCTGGAGATCACGAAGAAGCAGGTGAGCGTCGGCTGCTCGGGTGGCGCGCTCGTCCTCGGCCAGATCGCCCCCGCCGGTAAGTCCTGGATGGACGCCGCGGCGTGGGCCCGGGGGGCCAGGCCGGATGACACGATGCGCTTCGGCGGTGTGATGGGGGATGGACAATGAGCGAACGCCGCTACTCCGACGGCTACCGTAAGCTGCGTCGTGCCGACGAGCCCCGTCGTATCGCCTACGAGGTGCTTAACGAGGTTCAGACCAAGGGTGCCTTCGCGAACATCCTGTTGCCCAAGGCGCTGCGTCAGGCGCGCCGGGACGGGCACTTCACCGACCGCGACGCGGCCTTCACTTCCGAGCTCGTCCACGGCACGCTGCGCGCGATTGGGCGCCTCGACTGGGTCATCGCCCGCCACGTGGATCGGCCGCTGGCCGACCTGGATCCGCGCGTTGTGGTGCTGGCGCGCATGGGCGCCCACCAGCTCCTCGACATGCGCGTTCCCGACCATGCGGCCGTCTCGGCGACGGTGGACGTCGCCCGCGAGCACCTGACCGACGGCCCCGTTCGATTCGTCAACGCCGTCCTGCGCTCGATCACGCGCGAGAGTAGCGACGAGCGCGAGGCCGCCATGGCCGCCATCTCGGACGTGGACGAGGCGCTGGGCGTGCGCTACTCGCATCCCGCGTGGATGGTGCGCGCGTTCCGCGAGGCGCTCATCGCGCACGGCTACTCGCCGGACGAGCTTGAGGACGTCCTCGCAGCGGACAACGAGGTGCCCACCGTGACACTCGTCGCGCGCCCGGGCCTGATGAGCGTGGATGAACTCGCCGACGAGGCGGAGGATATCCTCGATACGCGGGTGGCCCTCGGTACCATCTCCCCGCGCGCTGTGCTGCTCGAATCGGGTGATCCGGCGCGTCTTCCCTCGATTCGCGACGGCCGCGCGGGCGCCCAGGACGAGGGTTCTCAGCTCGCCGCGCTCATCGCCGCGCATGCGCCGCTGGAGGGGGGAGCGGATGAGCGCTGGCTTGACCTGTGCGCGGGTCCGGGCGGCAAGGCGGCGATGCTCGCGGGGCTGGCGCAGGAGCGCGGGGCTCGCGTGATCGCCAACGAGGTCCATCGCCACCGTGCCCGTCTCATCGAACGCACGACGCGGCTCTACGACTCCATCGAGGTGGTCAGCGGGGATGGGCGCAGCTTTGGCGGCGGGCGCAGCGCCTGGCCGCTCGCGTCCTTCGACCGCGTCGTCGTCGATGCTCCATGCTCGGGCATGGGGTCGCTGCGCAGGCGGCCCGAGTCGCGGTGGAATCGCACCCCCGCGGATGTGGAGGAGCTGACGGAGTTGCAGGCTGAGCTCCTGGACCGCGCCGTCGCACTGACTCGCCCCGGTGGCGTCCTGACCTACATCACATGCTCGCCGCACGCGGCCGAAACCCGCGACCAGGTCGCGCGTCTGCTCGATCTCGGCGACGTCGACTTGTGTGACACTGTCGCACTCGCCGACGACTGTGCTCCATCCCCGCTTGGCGTACCAGACGCAGCGGGCCGCCTATCCGGCGCGGCGGGCCGCACCCTGCAACTGTGGGATCACCGGTTTGGCACGGATCTCATGTTTGTGGCGTGCCTGCGCAGGCGCTAGCATATGCGTTATGAACGCCACAATTAGCCCCTCGATCCTGAACTGCGACATCGCCGACCTGCGCGGCGAACTCGCGAAGATCGCCGGAGCCGACGTCGCCCACGTCGACGTCATGGATAACCATTTCGTGCCGAACCTGTCGTGGGGGCTCCCTGTCGCTGAGGCCGTCGTCAAGTCCGGGATCCTCCCGGTGGACGCCCACCTCATGATCGAGGACCCCGATCGCTGGGCGCCCGGCTACGCGGAGGTCGGATGCCACTCGGTGACCTTCCACGCCGAGGCTGCGGCCGCGCCGCTTCGCCTGGCGCGGGAGCTGCATCGTCTGGGGGCACGCGCGGGGCTGGCGCTCAAGCCTGCGACTGACATCGCGCCCTTCGTGGATATCCTCAACGAGTTCGACATGATCCTGATCATGACTGTCGAGCCTGGCTTTGGCGGCCAGTCCTTCATCGAGCAGATGATTCCCAAGATCGAACGCACCCGGGCGGCCATCAACGCCGCCGGCCTGGAGGTGTCGATTCAGGTGGACGGCGGGATCTCGCGCGAGACTATCGAGCGCGCGGCCATCGCTGGCGCCGATAACTTCGTCGCCGGCTCCGCTGTGTTCCGCGCGGAGGACGCCCACCGCGAGGTGGAGGCGCTGCGCGAGCTCGCGAACGCCCACACTCACTGATCGCGACCACGCCAATGAGCGGGACGGGGCTCGGGCCTCGTCCCGTTCTTGCACCGCGAACTCCTCTCGCAGCCACACGCCCCGCGTGGCACAATGGCAAGCGAGTACTCCGGGGTCGGTGAAAGTCCGAACCGGCGGTGATAGTCCGCGACCCGCCCTCACCGAACGAGGGCGGTTGAGCCGGTGAAATTCCGGCGCCGACGGTTACAGTCCGGATGGGAGGAGTGCATGAGGCGCATGCGTGCGTCTGCTGTGCTGCGCGTACCCCCGGTGTCGGAAAGTAAGTCGTGGCATCTCGGAACAAGCCTCGCGGTGTGCTCACCGTCGCGGCACCGATCATCTTCTTCGCCCTGTTGCTGGCGGGTTGGTGGCTGTCGACCACGCTGACCGGCATCGAAGCCTGGCGCCTGCCCGATCCGCTCACTGTCGCCCGCAAGGGGGCGGCGCTCTTGCAGCGCCCGACCACCTGGCGTCAGATCGCGGTCACGGGCGGCGAGGCGGTTGCTGGGTGCGCGCTCGGAACGGTCGTTGCGCTGCCGTTAGCGTATGCGATCTACCGTTGCCGCCTGTTGGCTGCGGCGGTGGAACCCTTCCTTGGGGCAACCCAGGCGTTGCCCGCCATCGCAATCGCCCCCATTCTCGTGCTGTGGGTCGGGTACGGCATCACGCCGATCGTCGTGCTGTGCGCGCTCATGGTGTTTTTCCCGATCCTGGTGTCCACGGTCGTCGGACTGCGTCATATCGACCGCGAGCTGCTTGAGGCGGCCGCGCTCGACGGAGCGACGGGGTGGACGATGGCCCTGCACATGGAGATTCCGCTTGCGGCCCCCGCAATTCTGGGCGGTCTGCGCAACGGTTTCGCTCTGTCGGTCACGGGCGCAGTCGTGGGGGAGATGGTCATGGGAGGGTCCGGGCTCGGGCAGGTACTCACTCAAATGAGAAGCAACGTGGACACCGCCGGCATGTTCGTCATCATCGCGATCCTGTGCGCGATGGCGACGATCCTGTATGTCATCGTGTACCAGGTCGAGCGGTCGAAACGTTACGCCATCACGCAGTGAAGGAGACATCCCTTGAAGCTTTCCACTATTGGTCGCGGCCTCGCACTCGGTGCGTGCGCCTCGCTGGTGCTGTCCGCTTGTGTGGCAGGTTCGAACGCAGGCCAGTCGGGCTCGTCCGCAACCGGCGACGCCGACGTCACCATCGGTCTGACCTACATTCCGAACGTGCAGTTTGCGCCCGTGTACGTCGCCGACGCGCAGGGCCTGTATAACGACGCGGGAGTGACGGCGACGGTGCGCCACCACGGCTCCGATGAGGGCCTCTTTACGGCGCTGTTGGCCGGGCAGGAGGACGTCGTTATCGCCTCGGGCGACGAGGCTGTGGTGGCCGCCTCGCAGGGCCTGGACCTCGTCTCGATCGGGCAGTACTACGCGTCCTACCCCGGCGCTGTCATCGTTCCCGCGGATTCTCCGATCGCGACACTCGCAGACCTGAAGGGCAAGACAATTGGCATTCCCGGCGAGTATGGCTCGAGCTACTACGCGACCCTCGCGGCGATCAAGGCCGGCGGTCTGCAGACCTCCGACGTGACTATTTCGTCGATCGGCTACACGCAGCAGGCGGCCCTGGCGGCCGGCCAGGTAGACGCGGTCGTCGGTTTCACGAACAACGACGCGGTGCAGATGCGCCTGGCGGGTCTCGACATTCGCGAGATTCCACTCGATGACGGTTCCACCCCGCTGGTCGCGGCCTCGATTGTGACGACGCGCGAATGGGCGCAAGCGCATCCGCAGCAGGCTCGTGCGGTGGTGTCGGCAACGGCCAGCGCAATGAACGCCATCGCCGAGAATCCGCAGGTCGCGCTCGATGCGACTGCGCAGTGGGATACGACGCTGACCGATGAGACGTCGCTCGGCGCGGCGAACGCGGTGCTCGCTGCGACCGTTCCACTGTGGCTCGGCGACGACGCGCGCTCGGATGGGGTTCAGGATCTCGCGACGTGGTCGTCGATGGTGTCGTTCCTGTCCTCCATTGGCGTCCTCGAAGGGGACGTGGATCCGTCCGCTATCGTGACAAACGAGTACGCCGACGCCGGTGCGCAGGCCTCGTCTCAATCCTGACGGTGCGCCGCACGCACGGGACGCGCACGCGTCGCGTAGGGTAGGTGGGTGAGCACCGCCCCTACCGCCAACGTGCGCGTCCTTGAGCTTTTCGTCGAGCTCCTGGGTGCGCGGCCGGGACGCACCAAGGCGCAGTTGCGTTCCCTTCCCGGCTATCGAGGCCTGGCCGACGACGCGTTCGAGACACAGTTTCAGCGCGACAAGGACGCCCTGCGCGACGCCGGGGCACACCTGAGCATTGGGCGCGGGGAGCGTTATTCGATTGCGCGTGATTCTTTCGCCCCCGACATTGAGGTCACGAGTGTGGACCGGGTGCTGCTCTCGCTTGCTGCCCGCGCCTGGGACCGCGAGGATATCGTGGCGGATTCGATCGACGCGAAGGCGGCGGCCGCGTCGGACGAGGACATATCCGCGCCCGCGATTCGCCTGGGGCTGCGGGGGCTGGAGGCCGCGACGTCTTTCGCGCGCGCTATTCGCGAGCGCCGCGTCGTTAGCTTCGCGTACCCGGGGTCGGGGGATCTGACCGAGCGCGCGGTGGAGCCGTGGGCCCTGAGCGTTCAGGGGCGGGCGCTGTACCTGTGGGGCTGGGACCTGGATCGGGACGCGGAGCGCACGTTCCGCGTGTCTCGCGTGCGCTCCACGGTTGAGTTCTTGGGGGAGGAGGGTGACGCCTCCCCGGCCCCCGCGCGCGTCGCCCCGCGCGTCTCCTCGCTGGTGTCGCCGCTTGTTCGCATCCGACGGGGCAGTGCCGCGCGGAGTCTGCTCGCGGGGTACGAGGCCTTGGATGAGCGCGCAGCGAGCGTGCACACGCGTGAGGGCTGGGAGCCTGTGAGCCTGGAGGATGGGGAGATCGGCACGTGGATCGCCCGGCTCTTGCCGTTGGCAGCCGACGTGGTCGTCATCGGTCCCGACGCGCTGCGCGCAGCGATGCTCGACCGCCTGCGATCGGCTGCGGCCTGGGGAGGAAACGATGCCTGAAACCGTGTCCTTGGCCATCGTGCGCCTATCCTCGATGATCGCGTGGATCGCCGAGCATCCGGGGGTGCACGTGGATGAGTTGTGCGCGCACTTTGGCCGCACGCGCCGCCAGGTGCGGCGCGACATCGAGTACCTGGCCTCCGTTGGTGATTCGCTGCCCGGGCAGTCCTTCGAGGTCGACTGGGGACTGTTCGAGGAGGAGCAGCGCGTGTCGCTGCGCGCGACGCTGGGGGCGAGCGCGCCCCTGCGTTTGTCGGAGGTGGAGGCTCAGGCGCTCCTGATCGGCCTGTCGGCCATCGGCCCTCTCCTGGCGCCGGATGTGGCTGCGCACCTACCCCATGCGGCCCTCGTCGTGAGTGCCCTGGGCGGGCTAGAGGAGGCGAGCGCCCAGGGCTGCATTGACGCCTCGCCCGTCCCGGCCTCGTCCACCATCGCCGACGCTCTGCGCGAGGCCCTCGCGAAGGCTCAGCGCGTGTCTTTCGACTACGTGTCTGCCCAGGGACGGTCCTCGCACCGCGTCGTCGACCCGTGGTCGTTGGAGGCGAGCTCGACCGGCTGGCTGCTACGCGGATGGTGCACGCAGGCGGAGGGGCCTCGCACGTTTTCGCTCGCGTCGATGTCAAACGTCGACATCGTCGGACCGCGCGTGCGCTCACCGCGCCGGGTGCACGACGACGCACCCACCTGGACGCTCGACGTGGACCGCACCGCCCGCTGGATCGCCGACGAGTACGCGGGCAGCGTCGTCGATGAACTCCCCGATGGGGGAGCGCGCATCCGCGTGCCCGTGTGGAACGAGGAGTGGGGGCTGAGCCTGCTCACCGACATCGCCGCGCACCTGCGCGCCGTGACGCCCGACCGCCGCGCCCTGGCAGGCACGCGTGCGCGTTCGATCATCACCGAGTGGAGCCGGGAGGAAGAATCGTGAGCCCGAAACGACGCAGGCACCGAGCGCCGCACGCACGCTCTGTCGAGGTCGAGGAACGCACGAGCGTCGGAGAGGGCAGCGCCTCCCAGCGTTACGCGGCCTACAAGGAGTACGCGCGCGCCGCAACGTCGCTGCGCGCTCGCTGGGTCGAGGGGTTGAGTTTTACCCCCGATCCCTTCCAGTTCGATGCGCTCGACGCCGTCGAGGCGGGAAACTCCGTGCTCGTCGCGGCCCCGACGGGTGCGGGCAAGACGATCGTCGGCCAGTTCGGGGCGTTCGTGGCTGTGCAGCGCGGCATGCGGGCTTTCTACACGACGCCCATCAAGGCGCTGTCGAACCAGAAGTACCTGGAGCTGTGCGAGCTGTACGGGGCTGACAACGTCGGCCTAGCGACCGGCGACACGTCGATCAACTCCAAGGCTCCCGTCGTCGTCATGACGACCGAGGTCTGCCGCAACATGATCTACGCGGGGGCGCCGCTGGAGGACCTGGGCGTCGTCGTCCTGGACGAGGTGCACTACCTGGCGGACAAGATGCGCGGCCCCGTGTGGGAGGAGGTCATCATTCACCTGCCCGCGCACGTCGCCATCATCGCTTTGTCGGCGACGGTCTCCAACGCGGAGGAGTTCGGCGCGTGGATCCGCGAGGTGCGTTCCTCCTGCGAGATCATCGTCTCCGAAAAGCGCCCGGTGCCGCTGTACCAGCACATGATCGTCGGCGAGGAGATTTTCGACCTGTACGCGCCGACCGGCAAGGGCAAGCTCAACCCTGAGCTGGTGGCGGCCACGGGTGACTCGGGGATGCGAGGCGGGCGCGGTTCGCGCTCGTGGAACCGGTCGCCGCGCGTGCGCCGCGAGTCGCGGCCCTCGACCCTGATCTCGCTGGACCGGGCGCACCTGCTGCCCGCGATCACGTTCATTTTCTCGCGAGCGGGCTGTGAGGACGCGGTGCGTCAGGTTCTTCTGACCCGCATCACCCTGACGACTCGCTCCGAGGCGGCCGCCATCGAGCGCTACGTCGACGAGGTGATCGCGCTGATCGCCCCAGAGGACGCCGTCGTGCTCGGCGTCGACGCCTGGAAGCGCGGCCTGATGCGCGGCATCGCGGCCCACCACGCGGGGATGCTGCCGCTCATGAAGGAGACGGTTGAGCACCTCTTCTCGGAGGGCCTGGTCAAGATGGTGTACGCGACCGAGACACTGGCCCTGGGAATCAACATGCCCGCCCGTACCGTCGTCATCGAGTCCCTCACGAAGTGGAACGGCTCCGCCCACGTGTCCCTGTCGGCCGGTGAGTACACGCAGCTGTCCGGGCGCGCGGGGCGTCGCGGCATCGACACCGAGGGGCACGCGGTCGTTTCTCACCGCGGGGGAGTGGCGCCCGAGGAGGTTGCGGCCCTGGCGTCCAAGCGCACCTATCCGCTGATCTCCGCTTTCACTCCGACCTACAACATGGTCGTCAACCTGTTGGCCCGCTCGACCCGCGCCCAGACCCGCTCCGTCCTAGAGTCTTCCTTCGCCCAGTTCCAGGCAGACTCCGCGGTGGTCCAGCTGGCGACGCGCCTGAGCGAGCTTGAGGCTCTCAGGGATTCGGCGGCCGATGACCTGTCTTGCTCGCGCGGTGACGTCGGCGAGTATCTCATGATGCGCGAGCGCATTAGCCAGGCCGAGAAGGCGGGCGCGCGCGCCCGCAAGCGCGAGACTCGTGAGGAGTCGCGCCGCGTCCTTGCGGGGGTGCGCACGGGTGACGTGCTGGCCCTGTCCAGGGGCCGCAAGGTTCGTTTGTGCGTCGTCGGCGCGAAGGCGACCGCCGCCTCGGGCCGTGTCGAGGCCTCCGTCATCGGCGAGGATGCCACGTGGCGCGCGCTCGCCCCGGAGGATGTGCGCGGGGGCATCGCGATCGTGGGGCATATGTCGATCCCGGGCGGTTCGGCTCTGAGGCGCACGAAGGAACGCACGCGCATCGCCGGAGAGCTGCGCTCGGGCGCGGCCAAGGGACGATACCAGCTGCCCGCCGATGCGGCGGGGGAGGACACGATCGGCCAGATGCGCGCCGCCATGCGGGCCCACCCCGTGCACCGCTGCCCCCACCGTGAGGAGCATGCTCGCGCGGGTGCCCGGTGGGCGCGTATGGGGCGTGAGATCGAGCAACTGCGCCGCTCAATCGACTCTCAGACCGGTTCGGTGGCCGCCCAATTCGACCGCGTGTGCGCCGTCTTGGAGCGCCTCGGATTCCTCGACGGTGACCGCGTGACGGCCTCGGGGCAGCGCCTGCGCCGTATCTTCGGCGAGCGCGACCTCGTCGTCGCGATGTCCCTCAACGAGGGGACGTGGAACGACCTGGACGAGGCGGAGCTGGCGTCGATTGTCTCGGCCCTTGTGTACGACTCGCGCAGCGACGACGAGGCGAACGAGCTGACCCCCACGGGGGTCGGGATCCGCCTGCGCACGGCCTGGGAGGAGTGCGTGGGCACGCTCGCGCGCGTGCACCGCGTCGAGAAGCAGTGCGGCTGCGAGCCCACACCGTCCCTCGACGCTGGGCTGATGTCCTCGACGCTCGCGTGGGCGCACGGGTCGACGCTGGCGACCGCGATTGACGGGGCCGAGATTCAGGCCGGCGATTTTGTGCGGTGGATGCGCCAGGTGATGGATTGCCTCGGGCAGATCGCCTCCGCCGCGCCGACAAGCGATCTCTCGCGCACGGCCGAGGCCGCCAAGGACCGCATCGGTCGCGGTATTGTTGCGTGGTCCACCATCTAGCGTGCCGGGAGGGTAGCGTGAGGACTTTGCAGATACTACGCCGCGCGTCGATCGCACAAACGTGTGCGGACGCCATGATCGGGGCGGTGGCCGGGCTGGCTCTGTACTCATCTTTTCCGCCGCTGGGGTGGTGGTGGATGTCAATCCCGGCGCTCGCGCTGTTCATCTCCCGCATCGACGAGGCCCGGGCCCCCAGGGCGCTTGGCGTAACGCTTTCCTTCGGCATGAGCATGTGGCTGCCGCTCATCGACTGGATCCCCATGGCGGTGGGAACGCGGGCGGCGTGGTTCGTGCTCGCCTTCGTGCAGACGCTGTTCCTGTGCGCCTGGGTCGTGTTCGTCCGGTGGACGAGCCTGTGGCGCGCGGCTCGCTCGCCGCTGGCACAGGCGCTCCTGTATGCGATCAGCTGGGCGGGGGTCGATGCCGCGCGCTCGCGCTGGCCGTGGTCGGGCTTCCCGTGGGGTTCGGTGGCCTTGCCTCAGGTGGATTCCCCGCTCGGGCATCTCGCGCCCGTCGGCGGGACGAGCCTCGTTGCGGCCGCCGTCGTCTTTATCGCCGTTCTCCTGCGCCGGTCGTGCGCCGGGCGAGATGGGGCCTTTGCCCCTGAGCGCCGTTTCTCACGGCCGCTCCTGGCGCTGAGCGCGTGCGTGCTTGTCGTTGCCCCGGCGGCGATTCCGCTGTCGAACGAGGCGGAGGCGGGCACCGTGCGCGTCGGCGTGGTTCAGGGGGACATCGCATTGCCGGGCGCGCAGGCCTACAGTCATCCGGGTGAGGTGACGGGAAACAACCTGCGAGCCTCACTCCAGCTCGCCGCAGACCCTGCCGTCCAGGAGCGGCCGATTGACGTCGCACTATGGGGCGAAGGCTCGGTGGATCGAGACCCGGTAACCTTTCCCGCGATCGGCGCGATGGTGGACGAGGCTGCACTGACACTGGATGCACCAATCATCATCGGCTACACCAACCTGAACGAGCGCGACCGCGTGAAGAACTGGCTCGCCGTGTGGGAGCCGGGGCGAGGCGTCGACGAGGAGGCGCGCTACTCCAAGCACGTGCCCGTACCCTTCGGGGAGTTCATCCCCTTCCGCGACGTCATTTCATCTTTCGCCACCGAGGTCGCCCAGGCCAGCAAGGACATGGAGGCGGGGCAGGAGGCTCCCCTCATGACGCTTCGCCTGCGCGACGGGCGCGACGTGCCCGTGGCCGTCGGCATCTGCTTCGAGGCGGCCTACCCCTCGGTCATCGGGCAGGGCGTGGCGCTGGGCGGGCAGATGATTGTGACGCCGTCGAACAACTATCATTTCCGTTCCTCGGGGGAGTCCGCCCAGCAGGGCCAGCTGCTGCGCATGCGCGCGATGGAGTATTCGCGCGCCGCGATCCAGTCCTCGACGACGGGCAGCTCCTACGTGATCCGGCCGGACGGAAGCGTGCTGGCCTCCACAGACACGCAGAGCGTCGCCACGCTGATCGCTGACGTTCCCCTACGTACCTCGACGACGCTCGCCACGCGGGCGGGGGAGCGGATCCCGAGTGCCTTCATGGGTGCGACGCTCCTCATCGCACTCGCAGGGCTCGTCGCGGCTCTTCGCGGGCGCGCCTCGATGCGCCCAGCAGGTGCGGCCACTCGTGACAACAGGCAGAATGTGACTCATGACTAACGCGCAGCGTCTTGCCCCAACTCCTCAGGGCGACCACACCCTCGTCGTCATCCCGACCTACAACGAGATGGAGACGCTGCCAAGGCTCCTCGACGAGGTCTGGGCTCAGCTTCCCGCGGCCCACATCCTCATCGTTGACGACTCTTCGCCCGATGGCACGGGGGAGTGGGTCGACGAGCGGCGTGCGCGCGAGGAGCGGCTCTTCGTCCTGCATCGCCCCGCGAAGTCAGGGCTGGCAACCGCCTACGTGGATGGCATGGGGTGGGCCATCGCTCACGACTATCCGTTTATCCTCCAGATGGACGCGGACGGATCGCATCGTCCGATCGATCTGCCCAAACTGCTGGCGCGCATGGGAGGACCCGACCAGCCCGACCTCGTCATTGGCTCTCGTTGGGTCGCCGGCGGGCGCATCAACGGGTGGTCGGCCAAGCGCGTCGCCCTGTCGAAGGCGGGTAATTATTATGTCCGTTTATGCCTCGGGACCCCCGTGCGGGACGCGACCGCGGGGCTGAGGGTTCATCGGTCCTCGTTCCTTGCGAGCCACGCCGTGTTGGAGCGCGTGGCGACCACCGGTTTCGGCTTTCAGGTCGAGATGACGGAGCTCGAACGATCCCTCGGAGCCGTTATCGCCGAGGTGCCCATCACCTTCGATGAGCGAGTGGCGGGGGAATCGAAGCTCGACTCGTCGATCTTCGTTGAGGAACTCGCCATGGTGACAAAAGGCGGCCTGAGCCGTCTGGCCCAGGCCGCGCGTTCGCCGTTTCGCAGGGGTTAGCCCTTGCGATAGGAGCCCTCGGGGCGCAGGCGACCCTCGCGGTAGGCGGTGAGCTGCTCGCTCAGGACGACCTCCAGCTCCTCGATGGAGCGACGCTCGAGCAGCATGTCCCAGTGGGTGCGCTGCGGCTTGACGGGCTTGTTATCCTCGTCTTCCTCGGTTTCGCCAATGAGCTCGGCGGTCTGACCGCACTTGCATTCCCAGGTAGCGGGAGCTGTGGCCTCGCTGGAAAGGGTCACCTCGAACTCGTGTCCATTCGGGCACGCGTACCGGACGATGAAACGGTCGGCGAAAACGACGCCATCCTCGGACTCGAGGGACTTGGCGCCGATCTGCATGCCACGCAGTGCGCGGTCAGCCATAACTGCCTCCTGGACGTAGTGACGAAACGGGTTCATTCTATCGGACACGTCAAGCGGAGCGCCGTGTCACCCCTCGCGACCCCACCCCTCCGATCCGATAATGTACATTATGTCCGTTTTCCTCCCCAGGGCGCACCCCTCCCACGCGCTAGAGTTACGACCATGACAACGGACCATCAATCACAGCGACACACCAGGCATCCCGTGCGAGAGGCGCTTACACTCACCCTCGCCTGCCTGGCTTACTCGGTCCTCTCGTTCTTGGCGCGCGCCAGTGAGTCGCTCGCATTCAGCCACGCCCACAGCATCGTCGCCCTCGAGCGTCGCATTGGCCTCTTTATTGAGCCGTCCGCAAACGCATGGCTGGCCGCGCACTCAACCCTCGCCTCGCTCGCATCGATACAGTACGCGACCACCTTCCTCCTCTTTACCGGGCTGACACTCGTGGCACTATGGATCAAGGCGCCACAGTTCTACTCCCGGGCCAGATGGACGCTCGTCGTCATGACGCTCGGCGCGCTCGTCACCTACTGGAGCTACCCGCTTGCTCCCCCGCGGCTCGTGCCAGGACTGGGCATCGCCGACTCCGTCGCCGAGCACACCTCCTCGTATTCCCACCTCTTTGGCACCCTCGCCAATCCCTACGGGGCCATGCCGTCGATGCACACAGGCTGGTCGGTGTGGGTGGCCGTCATGCTCGGAACCTACGTCTGGCGTTCATGGTGGGCGCGTCTCACACTCGCCCTCCATCCAACTCTGACCATCGTGACAATTGTCGCAACGGGCAATCACTATGTGATGGACGCCATTGCAGGAATCGCGTATTTCCTGATCGCTTGGCTCTGCGTCACACTCATCCGCCGAACATTACTGAAAAACGTGCGAAGCACCGGCGAGACGTCCTAGGATGCGTCGAAAATGCGCGCTACTGTTGGGGCCATGAGACTTGGAGTAGATTTTGGCACCACCACGACCGCGATCGCTATTGTTGATCGAGGAAACTATCCCGTCGTCTCCTTCGTCAACAACCGTGAGGACACGGTCGACTTTATCCCCTCGGTGATCGCACTCGACGGCGATCACCTCGTGTTCGGCTTCGACGCCGAGGACGCCGCGCGCGAGGGCGCGCCTCACCTGCGCTCCTTCAAGCGCCTTCTGTCCGACCCCTCGGTGACCGACACCTCCACGCTGCGCCTGGGCAACCACTCCATCCCGATCCTTGATGTGCTGACCGGTTTCCTGAGCTACGTCGCCCGCCAGCTGCGCACGAACTCGTCCGTGTCCACCGTGCCCGCCGATGAGCCCCTCGAGGCCCTCGTCGGCATCCCCGCTCACGCGTGGTCCGCCCAACGCTTCCTCACCCTGGAGGCGTTCCGCCGCGCCGGATGGAACGTCCTGGCGATGGTCAACGAACCCTCCGCAGCGGGTTTCGAGTACACGCACCGCCACGCGGGCACCCTGAACTCGAAGCGCACAGCCATTCTTGTCTACGACCTGGGCGGCGGCACCTTCGATGCCTCCATCGTGTCGGCGACCGGCACGCTCCACGAGGTGCTCGGCTCTCGCGGCCTGAACCTGGTCGGCGGCGACGATTTTGACGTTATCCTGGCAACGCGCCTGGCCGCTGCCGCGGGCACGGATTCCGGCCTGCTCGGGGACGCCGCCTGGGAGCGCCTCATCGAGGACGCTCGCTCCGCCAAGGAGGCTCTCTCCCCCTCCACGAAGTTCATCACCGTTCCCGTTGACGGCGAGCCCACCACGATCACGGTCGCAGACTTCTACGAGGACGCGACCGCGCTGGTGGAGGCGACCGTCGAGGCCATGGAACCCCTCCTGGTCCCCGACGCGTCGGGCGTCGGCCAGCTCGGTGGCGACATCGCCGGCCTCTACGTGGTCGGCGGCGGCTCCCAGCTTCCCCTCGTCGCGCGCATCCTGCGCTCGCGCTTCGGGCGCCGCGTGCACCGTTCGCCCCACACGGCGGCCTCGACCGCGATCGGCCTGGCCATCGGCGCCGACCCGGAGGCCGCCTACACGGTGCGCGAGCAGCTCTCGCGCGGCGTCGGGGTCTTCCGTGAGCGAGACGGCGGTTCCTTCATTTCCTTCGACACGCTGCTCGACCCCAACACCGAGCTGGCGCCGGGCGAGACCCTGACGATCAAGCGCCGTTACCGCGCGGCCCACAACATCGGCTACTTCCGTTTCGTCGAATACTCCTCGCTCGACGACTCCTGGGTGCCCCGCGGCGACCTCCAGCCCTACGGGGAGGTCATCTTCCCCTTCGATCATGCCCTGCGTCGATCGAACGTCGACATCGCGTCGGTGCCCGTCGTGCGCACGGAGGACGGGCCCCTCATCGAGGAGTCGTACATGGTTGACGAGAACGGCATGGTGACGGTGGAGATCACTGACGTCGAGTCCGCCTACACGGTGACCTGCCCCCTCGGACGCAAGTAGGGGTCCACTCCCCCGCTGACTGAAAAGGCCGTGGGCCTGGCATTCGCCAGGCCCACGGCCTTATGTCAATGTGTGCGTCAGGACGCGGATCGCTTCGCGCGGCGGCGCTCGGCCAGCTCGTCGACGAAGGTGCGATCCGAGCGCTCGAGCGGCAGCTCCGCGAGCGACCCCTCGACTTCACGCCACACGCGCCCGACCGCGATACCGAAGACGCCCTGGCCGCCCTGCAGAAGATCAATCACCTCGTCGGTGGAGGTGCACTCGTAGACGGAGGCGCCGTCGCTCATGAGCGTGATCGACGCCAGGTCATCCACTCCCCTGTTCTGCAGCGAGGCGACGGCGACGCGCACCTGCTGGAGGGACACGCCCGCGTCCAGGAGCTTCTTAACGACCTTGAGAACGAGGATGTCCCGGAAGGAGTAGAGGCGCTGCGAACCCGAGCCGCGAGCCGCGCGAATCGAGGGCTGGAGCAGGCCGGTGCGAGCCCAGTAGTCCAGCTGACGGTAGGTGATGCCGGCGGCGTTGCACGCAATCGGCCCACGGTAGCCGACCTCGTCCGTTTCGAGGCCCTCGAGTGGGTCGCCAAAAAGCATGCCCTGCCGACTCACGGCGTTGGCTTCTGCGCTCACTGTGGGGCTCCTTGGGGGTCGTATGTGATGAGAACAGGACTACGGTAGAGCACCGGGCGGGGCGGGTCAATGACCGTATCGGCGAGTCTAACCTTCAGGTTAAACATGAAAGTTAGGCGCCGTCGTCACTGAGCGATGACACGGCCACCGCCAGCATGTCTCGATGCAGCTCGGCGAACAAATCACCCAACTCGATCGCTCGCGCACGCGCCCGTTCGCGGTCCGCGCCACGGCCTCGTCCCCTCTGGGAAGACACCGTCTGATCAATGATATCCGCGCTGCGCTCCGCGCCCTGGCGCACCGCGCGCAACACCCGCACATCCACGCCCGAACTCTCTAGGCGCGCGATCGTCGACACCGCCTGCACGCAGCGCGCCGGGAAGTATCCCGCCAGATCCGGGGTGATCAGGCCGAGACGCGAATAGCGCTCCAGCGTGTCCATATCGACACCCGTCAGGTCCGACAGGTCAGCGGCAGGGATCGCTCGGCGGCCGCCCAGCGACACCGTCTGGCCCTCCGAGGACACCACCTGCGCAACGCGACGCCGCGTCGGCGTATGTCCGGCGTCGAGGGCATCGAGCTGGGTGCGAATCACGCTAAGCGGAGTGAAAGAATCTCGCTGTTCGGACAGGACGTATCGCAGACGCTCCACGTCGGCGGCAGAGTACTTGCGGTAGCCGGCACCCGTGCGCGCGGGGTTCACGAGGCCTTCGCTCTCCAGGTAGCGCACCTTCGACAGCGAGATCGCAGGAAACTCCGTCTTGAGCTCCTCGACCACCCGGCCGATGGAGAGCACGGGAGCGTGATCGGCATCGTGCGGCCACGAGGTCGCCCCGGGCTCGGGGTGCGAGTCGCGGATGCGTGCGACGGACGCCGACACGTCAGGCCTGCTTGGTCGACGGCTGGTAGGTCAGGCGGTACTTACCAATCTGGACCTCGTCGCCGGCGTGCAGCTCGATGGAGTCGACGCGCTCACGATTCACGTAGGTACCGTTCAGGGAGCCCGAATCGCGCACCACGTGACCGCCGTTGGAGGCGATGAACTGGCAGTGCTTACGCGAGACGGTCACGTCGTCGAGGAAGATGTCGGCCTTGGGTGAACGGCCCGCGTTCGTCACCTCGGGGTCGAGGAGGAAACGCGCGCCCGTGTTCGGACCGCGCTGAACGATCAGCAGGGCGGAGCCGGCGGGGAGCGCCTCGACGGCCTCGCGGTCGCGGGCGGACAGAGCAACCGGCGCCTCTTCGACGTCATCCGCCACGGGTGCCAGGCCGAAGATCGACGTTGCTGTGGGGTCAAAAGGCTGGTTGTCAGACATGGTGCGCTCCAAAAGGTCTCGTTACGGGAATGTGCTAAGTGTAAACGCTCACCATGCCTCAGGCGCGGGCACGGCGGCTTCCGACACCATTATAGGCCGGGGCCTTTACTCGTAGGTCGCGTACTGGGGCGGGCGAGGGCTGGCGAGGGAATCAATCGTGACGTGATCGGTCGGCGTGATCGTGACAGTGGCGCCCTTGGCGCGCATCTGAGAGGCGGAGCCGGCCTGAATCTCCAGGGCGGTCGCGATCGTCTGAGACTCTCCGATGACGGTCCACGTGTAGGGCGAGGCGATGGGTGTGCCGTCCACGACAATGGCCCCCGCCTGCCCCGTGAAGGCGGAGCGCGTGGTGAGCCGCACGCCGTTGAGGTCGATGGCCTCGGCCCCCGCGTTGCGCAGCTCGCCCAGCGTCATGACGAACTGCGTGGGGCTCAGGTTGGCCCCCGGGTCGAGAACCGAGACGCTCACCCCCGGCCCCTGGACGGCCACGGTTCCCGCGGCGATCTGCGCCTGGAGCGCGGCCTTTGCGGAGGCCTGTTCACGCGCTTGGGCCTCGTCGGCAGCGCTTTGCAGGTCCTCAAGCTCGCTGGTCAGCTCTGCGCGCCGCTCGCGCAGGTTCTGCTCCCGGGTACCCAGCTCATCGAGGACGGTCACCAGGTCCTGCTCCGAGAGCCCTTCGAGAGGATCGGAGCGCTGGGCACGGACCTGCGTAGCCAGGGCGAAGCCGAGGATCATGAAGATGATGAGCATGACCACGTGCAGGCCTCGCGGGAGCGCGAAGAACGCTCCCTTGGCGCGCGCCCAGAGGCGCGGCGCAGCGTGTTCCTCGCGGTGGGCGCTCCTCCTGCGGGCGCGATTGCCCCCCTCGGCGTGGCTCGCCTCGTCGGCGGTCGCGGTCTCGTCGATGATGTCGTCGCTCATATCAGGCCTTCAGCAGGAGTCGGCGGATGGATGCGGTGTTGGAGAAGATGCGGATGCCCAGGACCACAACGACGGCGGTCGTCATGGCCGAGCCGACGCCGAGCTGCGTGCCCAAGAAGACGAGCAGGCAGGCCACCACGACGTTCCAGAAGAAGGAGGTGACGAAGACGCGGTCCGCGAAGCGCCCCTCAAGCCACGCGCGCCCCGCACCGAAGAGCGCGTCCAGGCCCGCGACGACGGCGACGGGCAGGAAGGGCGTGAGCCAGGCGGGTACGGTCGGGTCGAGCAGGACGCCCAGGACGATTCCGATGATGAGTCCGATGACGGCAATCATGAGGTGCCTCCGTGAGTGGGGTCGGAAACGGGCGAAGCATACTGGGGGACGGAGGGCGCGAGCGCGTCCATGGTCAGGGAGGAGACGACCTTGGTGGACACGGTCATGCCAGTGACGGACTGCGCGGCGGAGAGGTAGTCCCCCGTATTACCGCGCACGAGGGCGACGGACAGGGCGTTCGAGTCGCCAATGGCGCTGACCTCGTAGGGCGAGGAGATGGGGGTGACGTTCACCAGGATGGCCGAGCCAGCGGTGCGCACGAAGGTGGCGGGCCCAATCCGTTGTCCGTTGATGGAAATCGCTTCGGCCCCCGCTCCCCACAGGGCGTTGACGACCATCGCCAGATCCTGGTCACGCACGGCACCGCTCCCCTTCCCAGGGGCCGCCCGATCCGTGAGCGTCACGATGATGCCGGGGCCCGAGGCAGGAGTCGTCGCGACCTGGAGGGCCAGCGTCCCATCGGTCCCGGCGGCGTTAGCGGGGTCGGAGTATTGCTCGATGGCGTGCCCCAGCGACTGTACCTCCGAGTCCAGGGCTGCCACGTTCTCGCTACGAGTCGAGGCCTGTTGCTTCAAATCCGCCTTCACGTCGCCCGCGGGGGCGCGCAGCGACGCGGTCGCCACGACCGCACCGAAGCCGAGCGCGACGGCCACCGCGAAGACGCCAACCCGCCCTATCAGGGAGGCGGGACGCGGCCCGTGCTCCGCACGGTAGTGCTCGTATCCGGCGTCGAGGGGGTTGGCCAGAAGCGAGGTGAGCAGCGACATCGAGGCCGCGGGGTCCACCGACGAGGCCTCGCTGGCCTCGAGCGCCTCCCCCGCGGTCCCGCCGCGCTCCTCCGGCCTCGTCACTGATCGCCCTGCCAGCGACGCTGGACGCGCTCGCGGCGCTCGAAGTCGTCGAGGTGTTCGACGACGATGCGGCGCAGCTGCGCGGGAGCATCCTCGTTGGCGCCGAGCCAGGAGCGCAGGAGCGAGACGCTGGCCTCAACGCTTCCCTCGCGGTCGATGTCGACGCTGAGGTCAAGGACGCCGCTGACGTAGCGCAGGGACATGCCGATCGTGTGGGACTCCCAATAGCCGCGCATGCGTGCCACGGCCTCGCCGGTGCCGCGCTCGCCCTCCCAGGTGGAGGACTGCAGGCCCGCGAGAGTCGCGCTCAGGTAGTCGTTGGACAGCGTGTCCGACCAGGCGGATTCCCACGCCCGAGCGCGGGCTGCCTCGTCGGGGATGGAGGCCAGGGCCTCGACGCTCATGCGGGCGGCCTCACCAGAACCGTCGGCGTCACGCCACGCAAGAATCGTCTCCTCGTCGACGAGGCCTCGGGCTGCCAGCGCGCGGCGCGCGCGCCAGGCGATGTCGGGATTGTCGCTGGCCGCAAAGGCGCGTACCGTCGCCTCGTATTCGTCGCCGCCGCGGGCAGCGAACTCGGCGATAAAGGCGCGCGTGTAGGCCCGCCACGCGTCGGCGTCGTCGGCCTCCTTCGCCAAGCGAATGGTGGTGGCCAGGACCTGGTCGTGGGCATCTGCGCGCGCCGCGCCGGGCAGGAAGGAGGAGAGCGCCTCCGACACGAACAGAAGCAGGCGGTCGCGAATAGCGGGCTCGGTCTCGGCGGGGACCGCGTTCAGGACGGCAACGACGAAACGCCTGGGATCGAGCAGGCCGTCGCGCACCGCGTTCCACAGCGACGCCCAGACGACCGCGCGGGTGATGGGCGCGCCGATCGTTCCCACGTAGGCCAGGGCGACGTCGGTGGAACGCTCGTCGAGGCGCGAAATCGCATACGTGAGGTCGTCGTCGTTGATGACGACCAGGTCGACGAAGGCTGCTCCGCCGGGGAGGGCAAGCACGCCGTCGGGATCGATGGGGGCGCTCTCACCGTCGATGCGAACATCGAAGACGTGCGTGCGCTCGAGCGCGCCGGAGGCGGCACGCCACGTGGAGACGGTGACGCGATGGGGACGCAGCACACCGCCGCACGCCTCGGCGCCCTGGTGAAGGGTGAAGTCCGAGATCGCTCCGACAGAATCGGTGCGCCAGGAGGCGGACAGCGTCGAGGGGCCGGACGTCTCGAGCCAGGCGCTCTTCCAGGAGCCGAGCTCCTGATGGGAAGCGGCCTCGAGGGCCTCAAGCAGGTCGGCGAGCGAGGTCGCAGCGAAGCGATGCTTGTCAAAGTAGCGGCGCGCTCCCTCATAGAAGGCGTCCTCGCCGACCCAAGCGACGAGCTGCTTGAGGACGGCTGCTCCCTTGGCGTAGGTGATGCCGTCGAAGTTTGTCTTGGCGGCGGCCACGTCGGGGATGTCGGCGGCGATGGGGTGCGTCGTGGGCATCTGGTCCTGCGTGTAGGCCCAGATCTTGCGGTTCATCGCGAAGTTGGCCCACTCCCCCGTATACTGCGTCGACGTCGCGATCGCGCTGGCGCCCTGGTTCTCGGCGAAGGATTCCTTGAGCCACAGGTCGTCCCACCACGCGGGGGTCGCCAGGTCGCCGAACCACATGTGGCACATCTCGTGCAGGGTCGTGTTTGCGCGACGCTGACGTTCCGTGAACGTCGGGGTGGAACGGGAGATGTAGCTCTCGTTAAAGGTGATGCAGCCGGGATTCTCCATGGCGCCGAGGTTGTACTCGGGCACGTAGATCTGGTCGTAGGAGCCCCACGGGAAGGTCACGCCGTAACGCTCGTGGAAGAAGTCGAGGCCCGCGCGAGTGACCTCACAGACGTCGTCCGCGTCAAGGTAGCGCGCGAGTGTACGCCGACACGCCAGGCGCAGGGGAAGCTCGACGTGTCCGCCGTCGCTCGCCCCGCCGCTCCATGTTCCCCCGTCGATGACGGCCCACGGTCCCGCCACGACCGCGGTGATGTAGCTGGACAGCGGGGGCGTGGCGGAAAAATCGTGACGCACGGCGTCGTCACCGGCTGGCGCTGCGCCGACCTCGACGCCGTTGGAGAAGACGACCCAGGACGGGGGCGCGATCACGTGGAAGGTCCACACGGGCTTGACGTCGGGCTGGTCGATGCACGGCCAGGCACGGTGCGCGTCGTTGGGTTCGAACTGGGTGTACAGGTACACCTCCCCGTCCTCGGGGTCGGTGTAGCGGTGGAGGCCCTCGCCGGAGCGCGAGTAGTGGGCGAGCGCGCGCACCTCAAGCGTGAGGCTCTCCCCCACCGGCAGGCCGGATACCCAGACGCGATCCTCATCGTCCTCGAAGGGGTGCTCCGCGCCGTTGAGCAAGACGGCGCGGACTTGCCCGGCGATATCGATGAAGGTGCGCTCCTCGCGAGCGGTCAGGGTCAGGACCGACGTGACGGGGTAGGTTTCCTGGGAGGAGTCTGCGGCACCCGAAACGTCAACGGTGACGTCAATGGAGGACACCTCGAGCGTGGCAGCGCGATGGGTTGCTTCGTTGCGTGTCAAAATCTGCATGTCTCCATCCTACTGTGTCACTGTCCATGCGTGTGCGACACGGGCAGCCGATGACGAACTACAGTAGTGCCATGACATCAGTGATTGATATTCGCCCGTCCATCGACCCGACCCCGCTCGCGCGCGTCCTCGCGGGCATCGACATCGAGGGGTTTTATGGCGTTGACGGTGCTCCCGCCTCGATCGACGCCTCCGACGTGAGCGTCACGGGCGTCACCGTTTCCTCCGACGATTGCGAGCCCGGTTGGATCTTCGTGGCGATCCCCGGCCTGACACAGCACGGCATCCGCTTCGCCCACGCCGCCATCGAGGCGGGCGCCAGCGTTATTCTCACCGACGAGGAGGGACGAGTGCAGGCACATGAACGAGGCTTGGGCGCGCCGGTCGTGCAGGTGGCCGATCCGCGTGGCGTCGTCCCCGCCCTGTGCGCGAACGCGTACTCCTCTCCCGCCACGCGCCTGACGACGATGGCCGTGACCGGCACGAACGGCAAGACGACGACCTCGTACCTGATGCGTGCCGCCATCGCTTCGCGTTTCCCCCAGGCGTCCCTGTGCGGCACCGTCGAGATGCACGTCGGACCGATCTCGTTTGAGGCGGTGCGCACGACCGCGGAGGCGCCGGTCATCGCCCGTTTCCTGTCCGCCACCGAGCAGTACGGCTGCGGCGCCGGGATCATCGAGTTGTCCGCGCACGCCCTGTCCCTGCACCGGGTGGACGGCATCGTCTTCGACGTCGCTGCCTTCACGAATCTCCAGCACGATCACCTGGACTACTACGGCGACATGGAGCACTACTTCGCCGCCAAGGCGTTGCTCTTTACCCCCGAGCACTCCCGCGCCGGCGTCGTGTGCGTGGACGACGAGTGGGGCCGCCGCCTGGCCGCGCAGGCGGCCGTGCCGGTGACCACCGTGTCCGCCCTGACGAGCGAGAGCGCCGACTGGCAGGTCCGCGATATTGCCCCCGACAAGGTGATCGGCCGCACGGTGTTCACGCTCGTCGACCCTGACGGCGTCGGCCACCGCGTCGCGATGCCGATCCTGGGTGAGGTCAACGTGCAGAATACGGCCGTGGCGATCGTGTCCGCCGTGACGCTGGGCATCGACCTGCCTGACGTTATCGCCTCCATCGAGGACGCTCCCCAGATTCCGGGCCGCATGGAGAAGGTCAACCCCACCCCCGGCGCCCAGCCCCTCGTGATCGTCGACTACGCGCACACCCCCGAAGCGCTCGAGTGGACGCTGCGTTCGACGCGCGAGCTGACCCCCGGCAAGGTCGTCATCGTCTTCGGCACCGACGGCGACCGCGACGCGACCAAGCGTGAGCACCTGGCGGCAATCGCGGCGCGCGAGGCCGACGTCCTGTGGGTGACCGACGAGAACCCGCGCACCGAGGATCCCCAGTCGATCCGCGACTATCTGCTGCGCGGCATCGCCTCCGTGCGCCCCGGCATGGAGGACGTCACCGAAGTCACGACGTGCCGACGCGACGCCGTGCGCCGCGCCATCTTGGCGGCCGACCCCGGCGACACCGTCATCATCACGGGCAAGGGCGCGGAGTGGTACCAGGAGATCCAGGGTATCCACCACCGCTACAACGACGTGCCCGTCGCCGCCGAAGTCCTCGCTGGCGACGTGCGCTCCCACGAGTAAACGCAACGAACCTGTGAACTGGCGCGCCACGGGGGTCCCCATCCGACCCGCGCGGCGCGCCACACCGTAGACTGGGCGGGTGAATGACTTCGATACCCAGCACGGCGCGACCCCCACTCCCGTGGGCGACGCGGCCGACGCCTACACCGCGGACTTGGCCCCGGCCTCGTCCGAGATGATCGACCTGACCGACGATGACGCCGCGGCCCGCGCCCGCGTCATGCGCGCCAACCTCGACCAGTTCGACCTGGACGAGGAGGATTTGGCGTTGCTCTCCGGCGACGTCGAGCTCGACGATTCCGGCGACGTCGCGGCGGGCCTGCCGGTTCTCGCCGTCGTCGGCCGACCCAACGTCGGCAAGTCCACGCTGGTCAACCGAATCCTGGGACGCCGCGAGGCCGTCGTCCAGGACACGCCGGGCGTCACGCGCGACCGCGTCTCCTACCCCGCGGAGTGGGCCGGACGCGACTTCACGCTCGTGGACACCGGCGGCTGGGAGATCGACGTCAAGGGACTGGATCGTTCCGTCGCCGAGCAAGCGGAGATCGCCGTCGACCTGGCCGACGCCGTCGTCCTCGTCCTGGACGCAACGGTCGGCGTGACGGCATCCGACGAGCGCATCGTGGAGATGCTGCGCTCGAAGAAGAAGCCGATCATCCTGGCGGCCAACAAGGTGGATTCGCCCCTGCAAGAGGCCGACGCCGCCTACCTGTGGAGCCTCGGCCTGGGCGAGCCTCACCCGATTTCCGCCCTCCACGGGCGAGGCACGGGTGATCTCCTCGACGTCGTCCTGGATGTTCTGCCGACCGAGTCCGCGGTAGCCTCCGCGCTCCCGTCGGGCGGCCCGCGCCGTGTGGCCCTCGTCGGGCGTCCCAACGTCGGTAAGTCCTCCCTCCTGAACGCCCTGGCCGGCGGCGAGCGCGTCGTCGTCAACGAGCTGGCGGGCACGACCCGCGACCCCGTCGACGAGCTCATCGAGTTGGACGGACGTTCCTGGTGGTTCGTCGACACTGCCGGCATCCGCCGCAAGATGCACCGCACGAGCGGCGCCGACTACTACGCTTCGATCCGCACGCAGGCAGCCATCGAGAAGGCCGAAGTCGCCCTGGTCCTCATCGACGGTTCCGCCCCCCTGACCGAGCAGGACGTGCGCGTCGTCCAGCAGGTCATCGACGCGGGCCGGGCCCTCGTCGTCGTAACGAACAAGTGGGACCTGGTCGATGAGGAGCGCCAAAAGGAGATCAAGAACGAGCTCGAACGCGAGCTCGTCCAGGTTCAGTGGGCACCGCGCATCAACCTGGCGGCCAAGACCGGTTGGCACACAAACCGCATTGTGCGCGCGCTCGACACCGCCTTGGAGGGGTGGGAGACCCGCATCCCGACGGGCCAGCTCAACGCCTTCCTCGGCCAGCTCGTGGCCGCTCACCCACACCCGCTGCGCGGCGGCAAGCAGCCCCGCATCCTCTTCGGCACGCAGGTCTCCAGCAAGCCCCCACGCTTCGTGCTCTTCACGACGGGCTTCCTCGATCCGGGCTACCGTCGTTTCATCGAACGCCGCCTGCGCGAGACCTTCGGTTTTGCGGGCACACCCATCCAGGTGTCCGTGCGCGTGCGCGAAAAGCGCCGCCGCTAGGCGTCGGTGCACGCAGGCGTAGAACGTGCGCGTCACCCTATCCACAGGGGTGGCGCGCACGTCATCGTTATCCACAGGGTTCGTCGTCACGATTGCCGCTGCTGGTGTCGGCGCGCAGGATGGGGCTATGGACTCCTCAACCGATTCTCCCCATCCCCTCCCCTGCGGGCTCACGCTGTGCGACGACGGCCTCGTTCGCCCGTCCTGGGCCTCCCACGACGCGCTCCTGCGCTCCTACTACGACACGGAGTGGGGCATGCCCGTCCACGACGAGGCGGGCGTCTTCGAGCGCCTCGTCCTCGAGGGATTCCAGGCGGGCCTGTCCTGGCGCACCGTGCTGGCCAAACGCGAGGCCTTCCGCGCGGCGTTCGAGGGCTTCTCGCCGGACGCGGTCGCCGCATTCAGCACGGTCGACGTCGAGCGCCTCACTCGTGATCCAGGAATCATCCGAAACCGCCGCAAGATCGAGGCCGTGATCAGCAACGCTCACGCGACGCTAGCTATGAGGAACACTTCGGAAGCGACGGACGGCCCCTCCCACCTCGGTGAGTTCGTCTGGTCGTATCGGCCGACGCATGATCCCCGTCCGCGCTCTCACAACGAGGTGCCCACACAGCTGCCGGAGTCGGTGGCTCTCGCGGCCGACCTCAAGAGTCGCGGTTTTAAATTCGTGGGTCCCACGACGATGCTCGCGCTGATGGCGGCGATAGGCATCGTGAACACAGACATTGTGGGAACGCACCGCAGGCCCCGCTGAGGCGCACTGCCACCGTCGTAGGCGTCCTCACGCACTCGCGAAATCTGGCATGATGGTGCCATGGCATTGTCACAGAAGCTCCTCAGCCAGGACGAGGTCGTCGTCCGGCACATGCACACGCACATCAAGACCCTGCTCCCCGCGATCATCGTGGAGTCGATCCTCGTGATCGCAGCGGCGGTCGGCTCGTTCTACGTCCCGGAGAACGCGCGTTACTGGGCGCTTCCGACCATCTGGATCGCCGTGCTCCTCCTGTCGATTCCACTCATCCTTGTTCCCTGGATCAAGTGGATAACGACGACCTACACGGTGACGACGAAGCGAGTCATCACCCGCACGGGCATCATGAAGCGCACCGGTCACGATCTGCCACTCACCCGCATCTCTGACATCCAGATCGAAAAGGACTTCGATGACCGGATCTTCGGTTGCGGCTCGCTCGCCCTCCAGACCTCCGCTGACGATCCGTTGCTGCTGCGCGACGTGCCGAAGGTTGAGACCGTGCAGGTCGAGATCTCGAATCTCCTCTTCCACGACATTCAGGGAGCGATCGACGCGGATCCGACGAACTGATCACACCACGCAAAACCGCGTCCCCACATGCGAATAGACTGGTTTCATGTTCGATGTTCATGGTTTCGAAATGACGGTCTTTAAGCTCCTGATCGGTGTCACCCTGATCGTCCTCCACCTGCGCCTCACGGGCAAGCAGCAGACGGTTCAGCTGACACCGATCGACTTTATCGGGAACTTTATCCTCGGTGGCATTATCGGCGGCGTCATCTACAACCACGCAATCTCGTTCGCGGAGTACATCAGCTTCCTGCTCGTCACCTTTGGAATCATCTCCGGCCTGAACTACCTGACGTCGAAGTTCATGTCGACCCGCTCGCTCGTGATGGGAAAGGCGTACACGATCATCGAGGGCGGGCGATTTACTCAGGACGCGCTCGACAACACGGATCACAAGCTCGACCCAGTCGAGTTTCTCGCAGAGCTACGCGGCATGGGCATCTTTTCACTGAGCGACATCAGCCTCGTACAACGCGAAGCCAACGGCTCCCTGACGGTACGGCGCAAGGGCGAGGGCGGCGTCAACTACGTCCTGGTGTCCAGTGGCCAGGTCGTGACCGACAACCTCAAGTTGGCACATCGCGACGAGGAATGGTTGCGCACAGAGCTTTCGTCGGCGGGCATCGGCGAAGTGGAGGATCTCTTCGTTGTCGAACTTGACGCCGACAACCGGCTGAACATCGTCTCTCAGACGGGAAACACAACTGCGATGACAGTGTCTGATCCGGCCATCAAGGAGGTGACGATGGTGACCGAGTTCCAGGCCCCGCACGAGCAGTCGGCGACGCTGGAGGATGTCATCCCCGAGGATGCGCGCGAGGGCGCGGCGAAGTCTGACGGCTGACCGTTCTCGCTCCTCATTCGCGTCTCCGGCTCCCCCGGCCTCGTCTCCGTTGACGAGGCCGGGGCCGTTTTGTGTCGGTCCGTGCACTTCGTGCCCCATCTTGGATGGCGGCTACCGGTACCGGCTAGGTAGGTCGAAATCATCCCCGTTGACGACTTCGACCTGTGCCACAGTTTACTCCACTGAGGGGGCACCCATTGTCACTCCTCACAACGCATCACATGCGCTGCGACCTGCACGAACCCGCGGAAGATTGGTCGAAAACTAGCGTTTACCGGGGGAAATAGACCACCACAGACGAGCATTACGTTTCGGTTACAAAGATTGACCGACAATTGATGCGGGGACGGAGGTCCCTCCAACGACTCCAGGCGACGAAGGCCCGTGGAATACAAAAAGCGCGAGGACACAAACCTGTCCTCGCGACTCTTTTGTCGGGCTGGCGGGATTTGAACCCACGACCCCTTGACCCCCAGTCAAGTGCGCTACCAAGCTGCGCCACAGCCCGTATTCAGTTCGTCGCCGTGGCGACCTGTAGAACTATAGCGCACCCAAGGAGAGGGAAGCAAGCCGACTAACGTGCACCACGACACACTACCTCTGTGAGCAGAGCGCACACGACTCGCCCTCCCCCACCGGCTGACACGTATCGCTCCGCGGAACAAACCATCCCCATCTGTCCACGCGGTTACACTAAAGGCTATCTATCCATCGCCAGCACACACCGCGGGAGTATCCCCTATGACCATCCGTCGGCTCCTGACAGCCTCCGCGTCCCTCGCCCTCGCATTCACGGGTATCGTTGCAGCGAACGTCGGCTCCTGGGAGGCGTCGGCCGCCCAGGCGACCGCTGTTGTCGTGAGCACACAAGACGTTCCTACACGCGCTGCCACCGCCGACCAGACGACGAACGCCCGCGTGTCAACGCCAGCACCGATGCGCCGACGCTTCCGCTCGCGCACAACCTCCCATGACCCGGTCGCTGTCATGATTTCTCTGATTCTTGTCGCCGTGATCATGGGAGGGTACTGGCTCTTCCGTTATCTATCGTCCCAGGGCAAGGCACGCCAATCGCCGACAATGTCCTACAACGGCCCCAGCGGTCCGCAGTATGGCGTGACGGCCGGCAGCTACGGCGGTCCCCAGTATCCGCAAAGCGGAGCCTCCATGCACCCTCCGATGCAGACAGGAGGCGGCTACCCGGCGGGTCACGGTGGAAACTACTACGGTCAGCAACAGGGCGGCTACCCGGCGCCCGGCATGTACGGCACAAACGGCACATATGGTTCGCACGGCGCCGGCTACTAACGACGCGCGCACGCACGCACGACCGCTCGCGCATCTGAGAAGTCGGTAGCGCACGCGAATCGCGCGCGTGACGCCACCAGATGTGTGTGCCCCGCAGCGAGGCGCTGCGGGGCACACATCTACCTGCCAGGCGCTATCCCTCGCGGGCGGCCAGGTCCTCGTCCACGTATGCCAGGATGGCCTCGCACACGCCGGCGATATCCAGGCCGGTCGAATCAACCGTCTGAACGCCGGGGGCCGCGGTCATAAACTCCGAGACGGTCGAGTCGGCCTTGTCGCGGCCCTCCACCTGGGCGCGCACAATCTCCATGTGCTCCTCGGTCGCGTCACCGTAGAGTTCCAGGGTGCGGCGGCGCAGGCGCGCCTCCTGGTCCGCGAGCAACAGGATGCGCACGTCCGCATCCGGGCACACGACCGTCGTGATGTCGCGGCCCTCGGCGATCATGCCGGAGCCCTGAGCGCGTGCCTCCATCATGCGGCGGCGCTGCTCGGCCGCCATCCACGCGCGCACCGTCAGGTTCGTCGAAATATGCTTGATCTCCAGGGCGATGCGAGGCTCGCGAATCGCCTGGGTGACCTCGGTATCCCCCACCCACACGTGCGGATCGGACGGATCGGACTGCAGGCGAAGGACCATCTCGTCGGCCGCGGCTGCGACCGCGTCGGTGTCCTCCAGGTCAATGCCGCGGTCGAGGGCGTACCACGTCAGCGCGCGGTACATCGCGCCCGTGTCGAGGTATCCGATGCCCAGACGCGAGGCCAGCTCCTTGGACACCGTGGACTTACCAGAACCCGCAGGACCATCGATCGCAATGGTAATGCCCACGCGCGAGATCGCGTCCTGGCGCATCGAGTCGTTCATCCGGTGATTCTCCTCATCGAGGTTGTTCTAGTGGGTAATGAGCCGCCAGCCCCGCTCCTGCAGGTCCGCGGCGCAGCGGTCAGCGACCGCCGGGTCAATCATGACGCGAGCGACGCCAGCCTGCGCGCCCGCCGAGTGCTCGAGAACCAGGTCCTCGATGTTGATGGAGGCCTCACCGAGCTCACTGAAGAGGCGCCCGAGCGCACCGGGCTCATCGGGGATCAGCACCTCGACCTCGCGGTAGCGCGACGGAGCACCGCCGTGCTTGCCGGGGATGCGCGCGACGCCCTGATTGCCAGCCGTCATCACGCGGTTGATCGCACCGACGCTGCCGCCCCGAAGCGGGCCCAGCTCGGCGGCCGCATCCAAGTGGGTCAGCAGGTCATCCAGGTCGCCCCTCAACTCGCGCAGGATGTCGGCGACAGGCCCAGCGTTGCCGGCCAGGATCGCCGTCCACAAGCGAGGATCGGAGGCCGCGATACGCGCCGTGTCACGCAGCCCCTGCCCCGCCAAACCGAGTGCCTGTGCGGGAGCATCAACGAGGCGCGCCGCCAGCATCGACGACACGAGCTGCGGCACGTGGGACACCAGGGCCACCGCATGATCGTGCGTGCCCGCATTCATCTCCAGGGGCACCGCGCCCACGTCCGTGGCAAGCGCACGAGCGGCCAACACCGCACGAGGCCACGTCAGCTCATGGGCCACGATCACCCACGGCCGACCGTAGAACAGGTCGGCGTCGGCCGCGCCGGCGCCGGAGCGCTCGCGTCCAGCCATCGGGTGTGAGCCCACGTAGCGGCACGCCTCGTCCTGGAGGCCGCGCTGCACGAGCGTGGCAAGCACGTCGGCGACGACCGCGTCCTTGACCGAGGCGACATCCGTGACGATAGCGTTGGGGAATCGCACAAGAGAATCGACGATAACCCGGTCGGCGACGTCGGGAGGGGTCGCGACCACGACGATGCGCGGCGCCTCGTAACCGGCGCCGTCCTGCCCGGCGTCCGCAGAGGCCACCCCGGCCTCGGCGATAACGTCACTGAAAGGGACGCCGGCGCCCACGTCGGAGGCAAGGCGCAGGGAGGTGGGCGAGGCATCCTCGAGGTAGACTTCCACTCCCCCGGCGCGCAGGGCGAGCCCGAGGGACGCGCCCAGCAGGCCCGACCCGATGATGAGGACGGGACCCACCGTGGACACGACGCGCGTGGGGGCGCCACCGCCCTGGGCGCTCACAGGCCGACGGCCCCGTACAGCGCCGTCAGAGCGTTGCCCTTGACGCGGCGGGTCGTGCCCTGCTTGAGGTGATCCAGGGAGATCGGCCCAAAGCCGGTACGCACGAGCTCGCGGACCGGGTAGCCGACGGCGTCCATCATGCGTCGCACGAGTCGGTTGCGGCCCTCGTGGACGACGATCTCGACGGTGGTGATGTCACCGTAGGTGTCGACAACGCGGAAGGCATCCACCTTGATCGGGCCGTCCTCCAGCTCGATTCCGTTCATGAGAGTGCGCTTGACTCCCGGCTTGACCTCGCCGTGCAGGCGCGCGACGTATGTCTTGCGAATCTCGTAGGACGGGTGGGTCAGGCGGTTGGCCAGCTCTCCGTCGTTGGTCAGCAACAGCAGGCCCGAGGTGTCGATGTCGAGGCGACCCACGTGGTAGAGGCGCTCGGGGTAGTCAGCGATCAGGTCGGCGATGGTCGGGCGTCCCTCCGGGTCGCTCATCGTGGACACGGTGCCGATCGGCTTGTTGACGGCAAGCACGATGTGCTTGGTCTCGTCCAGGATCAGGCGCTCGCCGTCGACGTGAATGACCTGGGTTGCGGGATCCACCCGCACGCCCTGGTTGCGCACGACAGTGCCGTCCACGCTCACGCGGCCATCCGCGATCATCTGCTCGGACGCGCGCCGAGAAGCGACGCCGGCCTGGGCGAGCACCTTCTGCAGGCGCACGCCACCCTCGGTGTAAGGGTTAGCCCTCATAGTTCTTCCTCCAATTCGTCCAGCGCATCGGCGTCTGGCAAGTAGGGTGCCAAGGGTACCAGCTCCGATAGGCTCGTCATCCCCATTTTCTCAAGAAACTCCCCGGTCGTGCCGTATAGGCGCGCCCCGGAGGGTGTCAGCCCCGTCTCTTCCACGAGGCCTCGAGCGAGCAGGGTGCGCACCACGCCGTCGACGTTCACCCCGCGGATGCGGGCGATGCGGGCACGTGAAATAGGCTGGCGGTAGGCGATGACCGCCAGGGTTTCGAGGGCGGCCTGGGACAGGCGCGCGTGGGAGGAGCCCACGACGAAGCGACCGACGACGTCGGCGTAGGCGCGCGCAGAGTAGATGCGCCAGCCTCCCGCGACCTCGCGCAGCTCGAAGCCGCGCGCCGGCCCTTCCCCCTGGCCGAGGTACTCGCTCGCCAGGGAGCGCAGTGTCTCCTCCACGTCGAGCGGATCCGCCTCAAGGGCGCCCGCGAGCTCGTCGACGGACACCGGTTCGGAGGCGACCATCAGGATCGCCTCGATCGGCCCTCGCAGCTGCTCGTCAGTCATCGCCGCCGTCTCCTTCCATCGTCCGTGCATTCTTCCCCGTCGACGAGGCCGTGGCGCCCACGGCGGCGGGCGTGTCCTCGGGGCGCGTGCCGCGTGGTGCCTCGTCAATGTCGATGTCGCTCGCGTCCACCTCGGCTCTCCACTGGATCGAAAGTGTCCCCAGCGCCCCCTCCTGGATGAACTCGACGGCTCCTCGCCGGAAGAGTTCGAGGAGCGCCAAGAAACGCGACACGATGACGGCGCGCGTGGCGGCATCGGCGATGAGCTCCCGGAAGGTCATCTCCCCCGCCGACGCGAGCTTGTCGGCGACGACGATGGCCTGCTCGCGCACAGGCACGACCGGGTCGTGCAGGTGGGTGACCTGGACGGTGGGCGCCGACTGGGAGAGGGCGTCGGCGGCGAGGCGGGCCAGGTCCTCAGGGCTGGTGAGCCAGGTGAGCTCGGGCAGGAGCGTGGCGAAGTGGGGCTCGAGGGCGACGTCGCGGGCCACGTAGGAGGCACACGCAACCATGCGCGCGTCGATCTCCTTCGCCGCTTCTTTGAAGGCGCGGTATTGCAGGAGTCGGGAGAACAGGAGGTCCCGGGCCTCCAGATCCGCCTCGCTCACGTCTTCCTCCTCGTCGAGGCGGGGCAAGAGGTGGGCGGCTTTCATGTCGAGAAGCGTTGCGGCGACAACCAGGAATTCGGTCGTGCGTGACAGGTCGGGCGAGGCCTTCATGAAGGCGATGAACTCGTCCGTCACCTGGGCGAGTGCCACCTCGGTAATGTCGAGCTTTTTGCGCGCGATCAGGGACAGGAGCAGGTCGAAGGGCCCCTCGAAGACGGGCAGCCTCACGGCGAAGAGCTCGAACTCCCCCTGAATCTCGATCGGTTCAGGCGGCGTCGCCACGGGCGATGACTTCCCGCGCCAGTCGGCGATACGCGTGCGCCCCCGCGTGGTTGGGAGCGTAGGACGTGATCGGCTCGGTGGCCACCGAGGCGTCCGGGAACTTAATCGTGCGCCCGATACGAGTGTCGAAGACCAGATCCCCGAAGGCCTCCTTCAGGCGCTGGAGGACTTCGCGCGAGTGCAGGGTGCGTGAGTCGACCATCGTCGCCACGATGCCGTCGATCTTCAGGCGCGGGTTGATGCGATCGCGCACCGTCTCGATGGTCTCGACCAGCAGGGCGACGCCACGCAGGGCGAAGAACTCGGCCTCCACGGGCACGATAACGCCGTGCGCGGCCGTCAGCGCGTTCACCGCAAGCAGGCCGAGCGAGGGCTGACAGTCGATCAGGATGACGTCGTAGTCGGCCTCGACGTGGCGCAGCACGCGCGCCAGGGCGCTCTCGCGCGCGACCTCGTTGACCAGCTGAACCTCCGCGGCAGACAGGTCGATGTTTGCCGGGATGATATCCAGGTTCTCCGTGTCCGTATGGCACACGGTCGCACGCACGTCGGCCTTGGGGTTCATCAGCAGCGTGTAGATCGTCTGTTCCATGTCGAGGGCGTTGATCCCCAACCCGACAGACGCCGCCCCCTGCGGATCGAAGTCAACGATCAGGACGCGGCGACCGTACTCGGCCAGGGCGGCGCCCAGGTTGATCGTGGTCGTCGTCTTGCCGACGCCTCCCTTTTGATTACACATCGCGATCACGCGTGCGGGTCCGTGGCCCGTCAGGGGCGCGGGCACGGGGAAGTCGACCTGCTCAGCGGGCAGGTCGGGCGTCAGCGTCGGATGCGAATTCATGGTCACTCCTTCATCCTAGGTCATTGCCGGGCAATCTCGTCGGTGCCACGCGCCCGGGGGTGCGAGAGCGTAAAGACCTCGCGCAGGGCCGCGGCTGTCACCGCCGTGTAGATCTGGGTCGTGGCCACCGAGGCGTGTCCGAGCAGCTCCTGCACCTCGCGCACGCTCGCCCCACCCTCGAGCAGGTGAGTCGCGAAGGAGTGGCGCAGCGTGTGGGGCGACACCCTCGACTCCAGCTGCGCGGCTTCGGCGGCCCTGCGGATCGCGGTCCACGCGCTCTGGCGAGAGAGGGGGGTGCCCCGAGAGTTCAGAAAGAACGCGGTCGCGCCGCGGCCTCGTGCCGCAAGGGCCGGACGCGCACGAACCCGGTACGCCCCCAGCGCCTCGACCGCGAAGGAACCGACGGGGACGATGCGTTCCTTGCGCCCCTTCCCGAACAGGCGGACCACCGGGACGTCGCCGTCAAGGTCAAGGTCATCGGCGCTCAGGCTCACCGCCTCGGACACGCGCGCGCCCGTCGCGTACAACAGCTCCAGGAGCGCACAGTCACGCAAACCGATGGGCGAATCGTCCGCGTGGGCGACGTCGAGCAGGCGCCCCACCTCCTCGACCGTCAGGGCCTTGGGCAGATGGCGTCCCGCACGGGGGGCGCACAACTGGGCGGAGGGGTCGACCCCGACAAGCCCTTCCGTGAGCGCGTACTTGTGCAGGCCACGAATGGCAGCGGATGCGCGGGCGACCGACGAGGCCGCGGCAGGGTGGCCCGTCACCTCGCCTGAGGCGAGGCGCATCGTGTAGTCCTCGATGTCGCGCACACTCACCTCGGCGAGGCTCGCAACGCCGCGGTCGGCGAGGTCACGGACGTATCGCAGGGCATCGCGCCGATAGTTGGAGACGGTGTGCGCCGACGCGCCCTTCTCGACGCGCAGATAGTCCATCCACTCATGCACGAGGGCTTCCAAGGACGTCATGGTGTCAGAGTAAGCGAGGTTTCAACAAATGTGCGCGATACCTATGCGCGTGCGCACATTTTCGCTAATATGTGACCCGGTAACCATTTCCCTACCCCGATGCTGGGGTCCAACAACGGCTGGAGGCCGACGTGACACTTCAATGGGACCATATCGATGACGACGCGGTCAAGACCGCCAAGCTCCTCGCGGCGGACGCCGTCGAGCAGGCGGGATCCGGACACCCCGGAGCCGCCATTTCCCTCGCCCCCGCAGCATACCTGCTCTACAACAAGGTCATGAACGTCGATCCGGCCGATCCTCGTTGGATCGGCCGTGACCGTTTCATCCTGTCGGCGGGGCACTCCTCGCTGACCCAGTACGTCCAGCTCTACCTCACCGGCTTCGGCCTCGAGCTCGACGACGTCAAGAAGCTGCGCACCGCCGGCTCCCTGACCCCCGGCCACCCCGAATACGGGCACACCAAGGGCGTTGAGATCACCACCGGGCCCCTGGGCACCGGCATCGCCTCGGCCGTCGGCTTCGCCATGAACGCCCGCCGCGTCCACGGCCTGCTCGATCCGCAGACCCCGCTGGGCGAGTCCGTCTTCGACCACAACGTCTACGTCATCGCCGGCGACGGCTGCTTCCAAGAGGGCGTTTCCGCCGAGGCTTCCTCACTGGCCGGCACCCAGGAGCTCGGCAACATCACCGTCATCTGGGACGACAACCACATCTCCATCGAGGACAACACCTCGATCGCCTTCAACGAGGACGTCCTGGCCCGCTACGAGGCCTACGGCTGGCACGTCCAGCGCGTCGACTGGCTCGGCGAGGACGGCTCCTACGAGGAGAACACCGCCGCCCTCAACGACGCCCTCGAGGCTGCGAAGGCCGAAACCACCAAGCCCTCGCTGATCGCGCTGCGCACCATCATCGGCTGGCCGACCCCCGGCAAGCAGAACACCGGCGGCATCCACGGCGCCAAGCTCGGCTCCGACGCCCTCAAGGGACTCAAGGTCGCCCTGGGCGCCGACCCCGAGGAGATGTTCGACGTCGACGCCGCCCTCGTGGACGAGGTCCGCGCCCGCGCCGCCGCCCGCGCAGCGAAGTACCGCAAGGACTGGGACGCACGCTTCGAGGCGTGGAAGGCCGCCAACCCCGAGGGCGCCGCTCTGCTCGAACGACTGTCCGCCGGCCGCCTGCCCGACGGCTGGGAGGCCGCGCTGCCCACCTTCGAAGAGGGCAAGGCGCTCGCGACCCGCGCCGCCTCCGGCCAGGTCCTCAACGCGATTGCCCCCGTCCTGCCCGAACTGTGGGGCGGCTCGGCCGACCTGGCAGGCTCGAACAACACATTCGTGAAGGGAGAGCCTTCCTTCCTACCCGCGCACCGTTCCTCTGCGTCGTTCAGCGGCGACGAGTTCGGCCGCAACCTGCACTTCGGCGTGCGCGAATTCGCGATGGGTGCCGCGCTCAACGGCATCGCAGCCGACAGCTTCACCCGCGCCTACGGCGGCACGTTCTTCGTGTTCTCCGACTTCATGCGCGGCGCCGTGCGCCTGGCGGCCCTCATGGACCTGCCGGTCACCTACGTGTGGACCCACGACTCCATTGGCGTCGGCGAAGACGGCCCGACCCACCAGCCGATCGAGCACCTGGCCTCCTACCGAGCGATCCCGAACCTCGCGGTCGTGCGCCCCGCCGACGCCGCCGAAACGGCCGCCTCCTGGAAGGCCATCCTCGAGCAGTCGCACCCGGCCGCGATCGTCCTGTCGCGCCAGAACCTGCCCAACCCCGCTCGCGGCGAAGGCACCGGGCTGGCCACGGCCGACAACCTCAGCCGCGGCGCCTACGTCCTGGCCGACACCGAAGGCACCCCCGACGTGATCCTCATGGCCTCCGGTTCCGAGGTCTCCGTCGCCCTTGAGGCGCGCGAGGCCCTCGCCGCCGACGGCATCGCCGCCCGCGTCGTGTCCGTCCCCTGCCTCGACTGGTTCGAGGCCCAGGACCGCGCCTACCGCGACGAGGTTCTGCCCCCGTCCGTGCGCGCCCGCGTCTCCGTCGAGGCCGGCCTGGCCCTGCCCTGGTACCGCTGGATCGGCGACGCCGGCCGTGCGGTCTCCATCGAGCACTTCGGCGCCTCCGCGCCGGGCGAGGCGCTCTTCAAGGAGTACGGCATCGACGCCGAGCACGTCGCCGCCGCAGCGAAGGAGTCCATCGAAGACGCCCGGTCGTGACTTTCTAGTCACCTCGCCTGAGAAGGGGCTGCTGGCGCGCGAGGGCGCGCCAGCAGCCCTATTCTCGTACACATGTGTGGGTCCTCGGTCCCGTCCCTCTCCCCCGCGGGCGAAGTGTTCGGGCCACGGCCTCGTCCTACCCCCTTGAGCGAATGGAGCGACCACTCGTGACCACTGCGATCCCCACCCTGCGCGATCCGCAAGACCGCAGGCTGCCGCGCATCTCCCCGCCGTGCGGCCTGGTCATCTTCGGCATCACCGGTGACCTCGCGCGTAAGAAGCTCCTGCCCGCCATCTACGACCTAGCCAACCGCGGCCTCCTCCACCCCGCGTTCTCCCTGACCGGCTTCGCCCGACGCGACTGGAGCCCCCAGGACTTCGAGGAATACGTTCGCGCCTCCATCGAGGCACACACCCGCACCGGCTTCAACGAGGGGACGTGGAATCAGCTCCGATCGGGCCTACGCTTCGTCTCCGGAACCTTCGATGACCCGGAAGCATACCGTCGCCTCGCCGACACCGTCGCCGAGCTCGACCGGGTGCGCGGCACCGGCGGCAACCACGCCTTCTACCTGTCGATTCCGCCGTCGTACTTCCCCGTCGTGGCCAAGCACCTGTCGGATACCGGCCTGAACAAGCGACAGGGCCGCGAATGGCGTCGCGTCATCATCGAGAAGCCTTTCGGACACGACCTTGAGTCCGCGCAAGAGCTCTCCAACGTCATCTCGCAGATTTTTGACGAGCAGGATGTCTTCCGCATCGACCACTACCTGGGCAAGGAAACCGTCCAGAACATCATGGCGATGCGCTTCGCGAACGCCATGTTCGAACCCCTGTGGAAGGCGAACTACGTCGATTCGGTGCAGATCACGATGGCCGAGGATATCGGCATCGGCACGCGCGCAGGCTACTACGACGGCATCGGCGCCGCACGCGACATCATCCAGAACCACCTCCTCCAACTCATGGCGCTGACCGCCATGGAGGAACCCGTTCACTTCACGCCCGAGGAAATCCGCGCTGAGAAGGAAAAGGTACTGTCCGCCGTGCGCCTACCCGAGGACCTCGCCGAAGGCACTGCTCGCGGACAGTACGCGAGCGGCTGGCAGGGCGGCGACAAGGTGCGCGGCTACCTCGAGGAGGACGGCATTCCCACCGACTCCACGACCGAGACCTTCGCCGCGATCAAGCTCTTCGTGGACACACGCCGCTGGGCTGGCGTGCCCTTCTACCTGCGCGCCGGCAAGCGCCTGGGCAAGCGCGTCACCGAGATCGCGGTGATCTTCAAGCGCTCCGCGCACGTGCCTTTCGGCAATTCTGCGCTCAGCGAGTCCGCCCAGAACGCGCTTGTCATCCGCGTCCAGCCGGACGAGGGTCTGACCCTCAAGCTCGGCGCGAAGGTTCCGGGCACGTCGATGCAGGTGCGAGACGTCACCATGGACTTCGCCTACGGTCACGCCTTCACCGAGGATTCGCCAGAGGCCTACGAGCGCCTCATCCTGGACGCGCTCGTCGGCTCCGCGCCCCTCTTCCCGCACCAGCGCGAGGTCGAGGCCTCGTGGAAGATTCTCGACCCGATCTTGTCCTTCTGGGAGACCCAGGGCCAGCCCGAGCCCTACACGCCGGGCACGTGGGGTCCCCAATCCGCACACGACATGCTGACCCGCGACGGCCGTTTCTGGAGGCTCCCGTGATCATCACCCTGAAGAACACCACGTCCGCCGAGGTCGCTTCCCGCATCGTGGAGCTGCGCGACGAGCGCGGTTCCGCGGCTCTCAGCCGCGTCCTGACTCTCTTGATCTGTGTTCCCGACATGATTGACGTGGACAAGGCCATCGAGGTCTCCGATGCGGTCTCACGCGAGCACCCCTGCCGCGTCATCGTCATCGTCGAGCCCGAGTCCTCCGAGGGCGCAGCCCTCCTCAACGCCCAGATTCGTGTGGGCGACGCGGCCGGGCTGTCCGACATCATCATCCTCGAGCCTCGCGGCGAAGCGGCGTCGAATATCGATTCGCTCGTCATGCCGCTGCTCCAGTCGGACACGCCGGTCGTCACCTACTGGCCGGTCACCCCGCCCGAGAATCCGGGCGCGCACCCACTGGGCCGCCTCGCGGTCAAACGCATTACCGATTCGCGCGCCACACAGTGCCCGATGGAGACCCTGTCGGCCCTGTCGAGGGTCTACACGCCGGGCGACATCGATCTGGCGTGGGCGGGAGTCACCCTGTGGCGCGCGCTGCTCGCAGCCGTCGCCGAGGACTTCGACCGCCTGCCCACTTCTATCCGCGTCGCGGGTAACGCCACGCATCCCTCGCCGTTCCTCGTGGCCGCGTGGCTGCACCACCAGCTGGGTGTGCCCGTCGATCGGATCGTCGATCGCGAGGCACACACGATCACCGACATCACGTTCTTCTTCGACGATGACACGACCGTGTCGCTGTCGCGCAGCGCCACCTCCTCGGTCGCACGGCTCTCGCGCCCGGGCCTGGAGGATCGCAGCGTGAACCTGGCCCGTCGCTCCGTCCAGGATTCCCTGATGGAGGACCTGCGTCGCCTTGATCCGGACGTGTACTACGGCCAGCTGCTCACGACCGAGCTGCCGCGCCTGGCCGCTTGTTCATCGGAGGGCTGAGATGGTCTGTGTCCACACGCTTGAGGTACTGCCGGGCGTTAAGGCCCTCAACGAGGCCGTCGGCCGAGCGTTCCTGGCGCGCCTGCGCGCTCTCATTGACGAGGCCGAGGTCGGCTCGCGCGTCGACCTGGCCATCTCCGGTGGCGCTGTGGCGACGTCGCTTCTGCCCTCGCTTCTCCCCCGCGTCGGAGATGTCGACTGGTCGCGCGTGCGCGTGTGGCTGGTCGACGAGCGTTTCGTCCCGGCGGGGCACGCCGACCGTAACGACGATCAGGCGTGGGAGGGGTTCTTCCACGCGGCCAGCGGCGTGGAGCTCGTGCGCATGCCGACCTCGGATGAATCCGCACCCGGCGCGGGTTCTCTCGACGCGGCGACGTCCGCTTTCGGGGCCACGTGGACCGAGCTGATGGGCTCCGGCTCCTTCGACATCGCTCTGATCGGCATGGGGCCGGACGGGCACATCTGTTCCCTGTTCCCCGGGCGTGTTGACCTGGAGGAGCCCTCCCCCATCCTGGCGATCCGCAACTCCCCTAAGCCGCCGCCCGAGCGTATCACCGTGTCCATGCCGGTCATGCGGGCCTGCCCCGAGGTATGGCTGACGACGGCGGGTGAGGGGAAAGCTGAGGCCGTCGGGCGTGCCTTCGCGGGTGCCTCGCCCCTCGACCTGCCCGTTGCGGGGATCCTTGGCCCTTCGACGCGCGTTTACCTCGATCAGGCGGCGGCCTCACAGATCCACCTCCCGTAGGAGATTGTCGCAGCGATAAGGGGGCTCGGCCACAGGCCCAGCCCCCTTCTCGTATTGCTGATCGAGCGCACTAACGCCGCACGAGCGTTCCTCGGCGCGTCACGCTCCCACGCCCAGCGCGGTGATGACGATCGTGGCGAGGACCCACAGCCCCATGATCACCGCATACGGCCACCAGTAGCGCCTCGAGATAGCGATAAACTCACGGATAAAGGCGGTTGGGAAATAGTAGCCGGCCGTCTTCGAGCCCAGGCCGTCCGCGCGAAAGCCGACAGCGCGGGCGTACAACGCCGTCCGGAAGACGTGGTAGTCGCTTGTCACCAACGCGGCTCGCCTCGGAGCACCGTCACTCAGACGCGCAATCAGATCCCGGGAGTACGTGAGGTTCTCCCACGTGGTCGTCGAGTGGTCCTCCACAACGATGGACGAATCAGATACCCCGCGGGAACGCAGATAGCGCGCCATGGCTTCGGCCTCGGAGATCTCCTCGTCGGAGCCTTGACCGCCGGACGGAATGAAAATCCCACGCTTCTCTTGCTTGATCCACAGGTCATACGCGCGATCAACGCGCCCCCGCAGCAACGGCGTCAGCTCCGTGCCATTCAGGCCCGCACCGTGGATAACAATGAACTCGTACTGGCGCTTGCGGGGAAGTGAGCGGTACAGCCAGGAATACAACAGCAGCGCCACAAAGGACAGAAAAAACCACGCCCCGCACAGAGTCATCGCAAACAGAAAGCCGAGGACAAATCCAGGAACTCCAACGACAAACGCGGCCGGAACAGCAAGGAACCAAGCCACAATCGCGCAGGCAAACAGCAGCGGAAGCGCATGCGACAGCGAAAATCCTTCGCGGCGCACCAACTGCACCTCGTTGACGAGCATAAAGATGATCGTGATGAGTGGGCTCACAGCGATGAAGATCATGATGGGAGCCGTGATCCACCACTGATTCAGCTGCTCTGAGGCGGCCAACAGAGCCGAAGCACAGAAGAAGATAAAGAAAAACGCGTTGCGAAACTGACGGGGTTCGCGGCGGTACGACCACACAAAAATGGCTCCCCACACGAGGGCGGGGAGCCATAGGACGACGTCGATCACGACGGATCAGGAGCCGAACTTAACCAGAAGCGCGTAGCAGATGATGCAGATGACCCAGACCAGCAGGGTACCCAGCGTGATGCGGTTCAGGTTACGCTCCGCGACGCCCGAAGAGCCCGCGGAAGAAGAGATGCCGCCACCGAACATATCCGACAGGCCGCCGCCTTGTCCCTTGTGCATCAGAATGGTCAGGGTCAGCAGGATGCTGGTCAGGTAGATCAGCACGGTCAGCACATTGTTCAGAATCGTCACAGTCGGTCCAGTCTCTATCGCGTTCACGCCCAATGACGGGCACATACATGCTCAGTGTAACGGAGAATGACGGTGGGGCCAACCGGCACACCGGTTGGCCCCACCTCGCGTCCGATCCACCCCTGCTTAAACGGCTGGGCGGGGCTGGCGCGTGATGTCTACTCAGGCGTAGAACGTCGCCATGGCGGCGAAGGAATCGGCCTTGAGGGAGGCGCCGCCGACGAGACCGCCGTCGACGTCGGGCTGGGCCATGAGCTCCTTGATGTTGCCGGGCTTGGCGGATCCACCGTAGAGGATGCGGGTGGCCTCGGCGGTCTCGGCGCCGAAGTCTTCGGCCAGGGCGGCGCGGATGGCGCCACACACTTCCTGAGCGTCCTCGGCCGAAGCCGTCTCGCCGGTGCCAATGGCCCAGATGGGCTCGTAGGCGATGACGATCTGCGCGACCTCTTCGGCCTTCCAGCCGGCCAGGGCGGCGCGGATCTGGCCGAGGACGAACTCGACGTAGGTTCCGGCCTTGCGGACCTCGAGGGCCTCGCCGCAGCACAGGATCGGGGTCATGCCGGCGTCGAAGACCTTGCGGGCCTTGGCGCCGACGAGCTCGTCGGACTCGCCGTGGTATTCGCGACGCTCGGAGTGACCCATGACCACGTAGGAGACGCCGAGCTTGGTAAGCATCTCGGTGGAGATTTCGCCGGTGTAGGCGCCGTTGTCGTGGATCGACACGTCCTGCGCACCGTACTTGATGCCCAGATCGTCGGCATCAACGATGGTCTGGACGGTGCGGATGTCGGTGAACGGTGGGATAACCAGGACCTCGCACTTGGAGTAGTCGTGTCCCGCGTCGGACAGCGCCATCGCCAGGCCCTGGACGAGGTGGTTGGCCTCGAGGTGATCGAGGTTCATCTTCCAGTTGCCGGCCATGAGGGGGGTACGTGCCATGAGTCAGTCCTCCAGAACTGCGATACCGGGCAGAACCTTGCCCTCGAGGAGCTCGAGGGAGGCGCCGCCGCCAGTGGAAATGTGGGAGAAGGTGTTCTCGTCGAAGCCGAGCAGGCGCACGGCCGCGGCGGAGTCGCCACCGCCGATGACGGAGAACATGGAGCCCGTGGACAGGGCTTCGGCGACGGCGCGAGTGCCGCCGGCGAACGCGTCGAATTCGAAGACGCCCATGGGGCCGTTCCAGGCCACGGTCTTAGCGGTGGCCAGCTTGTCGGCGAAGAGCTTCTGCGACTCAGGGCCGATGTCGAGGCCCATCTGGTCCTCGGGGATGGCGTCGACCGTGACGACGGTCGCGGGCGCGTCGGCCGCGAACTCGGGGGCGACGATGACGTCAACGGGCAGGACCAGGTCGACGCCGCGCTCGGCAGCCTCGGCGATGTAGCCCTTGACGGTGTCGATCTGATCGACCTCGAGCAGGGACTTGCCCACGGAGTAGCCCTGAGCGGCCAGGAAAGTGAAGACCATGCCGCCGCCGATGAACAGCATGTCGGCCTTCTTCAGCAGGTTGGCGATGACGCCGAGCTTGTCGGAGACCTTGGAGCCGCCGAGGACGACGCCGTAGGGGCGCTCGGGGTCGCCGGTGACCTTGGACAGGGACTCGATCTCCTTGAGCACGAGCAGGCCGGCGGCCGAGGGCAGCAGCTTGGCGATGTCGTAGACGGAGGCCTGCTTGCGGTGGACCACGCCGAAGCCGTCGGAGACGAAGGCGTCGCCGAGCTTGGCGTACTCGCGGGCGAGCTCTTCGCGCTCCTCGTCGACCTTAGAGGTCTCGCGGGGGTCGAAGCGGACGTTCTCGAGCAGGGCGATCTCACCCTCGCCCAGGTCGGCAACGGTCTGGGCGGCGGAGGGGCCAACGACGTCGGAGGCCAGGGTGACCTTCACGCCGGAGAGCTCTGCGAGGCGCGCGGCGACGGGGGCCAGCGAGAAGGCGGGATCGACCTTGCCCTTGGGGCGGCCGAGGTGGGCCATAATAACGACCTTGGCACCGGCGTCGGTGAGGGTCTTGAGGGTCGGCAGCGCCGCGCGGATACGGCCGTCGTCGGTGATGACGCCGTCCTTGAGCGGAACGTTGAAGTCGGAGCGGACGAGGACGCGCTTGCCGCGCAGGTCGCCCAGGGTGGAGATAGTCCTCACGAGGAGTCCTTTCGGTCTGAAGGCGGTGGTGATGTACGAGATGCCCGTGCACGAGCGTGCACGGGCATCTCGCTGATCAGCTCATGGCTGGTGTTTCAGCGGTGTGCTCAGGCGAGCTTGGAGCCGACGAGGGCGGTGAGGCGAACGAGAGCGTTCGAGTAGCCCCACTCGTTGTCGTACCAGGACAGGACCTTGACGAGGTTGCCGATGACCTTGGTCTCGGTGGCGTCGAAGATCGAGGTGTGCGGGTCGCCCACGATGTCGGAGGAGACGATCGGATCCTCGGTGTACTCAAGAACACCCTTGAGCTCACCCTCAGCGGCGGCCTTCACGGCAGCCTTGACGGCCTCGACGGAGACCTCCTTCTTCGCGATGAAGGTGAGGTCGGTCAGGGAGCCGGTCGGGGTGGGGACGCGGACGGCGAGGCCGTCGAACTTGCCCTCGAGCTCGGGCAGGACCAGGGCGACAGCCTGGGCAGCACCGGTCTTGGTGGGGATCATGTTCAGGGCCGCGGCGCGGGCGCGACGCAGATCCTTGTGGGGGGCGTCGAGGACGCGCTGATCGCCCGTGTAGGAGTGGATGGTGGTCATGATGCCGCGCTCAATGCCGAAGTTCTCCTCGAGAACCTTGGCCAGGGGGGCGAGGCAGTTGGTCGTGCAGGAAGCGTTCGACACGATGTTCATCGTGGCGCCGTCGTACTTGTCCTCGTTCACGCCCATGACGAAGGTGCCGTCGACGTTCTTCGCGGGAGCGGAGATGACGACCTTCTTGGCACCGCCGTCCAGGTGAGCCTTGGCCTTCTCGCCATCGGTGAAGAAGCCCGTGGACTCAACGACAACCTCAACGCCGAGCTCGCCCCAGGGCAGATCGGCGGGGTTACGCTGTGCGAGCACCTTGATGTGCTTGCCATTGACGATGATGCCCTCGTCATCGTAGGACACCTCACCCTGGAAGCGACCCGTGATCGAGTCGTACTTCAGCAGGTGAGCAAGGGTCTTGTTGTCGGTCAGGTCGTTAACGGCGACGACCTCAATGTCCGCGCCCTGCTCGAGAGCGGCGCGGAAGAAGTTACGGCCGATGCGGCCGAAGCCGTTGATGCCAACGCGGGTGGTCACTATGGTTCCTCCTGCTCGTGCCCTCACAGGGCACGGTTTTCGATGCAACCGGGCGTGCGGGTTGCCAGCCCGGCCCGCAGATTTCTGCGGTTCCAGCAGTTCCTAATCTACACCCGAAAGCGGACTCTGTCACAATCCAATTTCGAAATTTGCGCGTGGGGTAATTCTCGTTTGGACCGGGACGAACGTAACAGGGGAGGAAGTCAGTCCTCTTCGAGCATGTCGAGAGTGAGGGCGGATTCGGTGTCCGGTATGCCGCGTTCGTGCGCGACCTTGTCCGCCAGGGCCAGGAGTCGGCGGATGCGTCCGGCGACGGCGTCCTTCGTGAGCGGCGGATTCGTGTGTTTGCCGAGCTCTTCCAGAGATGCCTGCTTGTATTGCAGACGGAGGGTGCCGGCCTCAAGCAGGTGTGCGGGCACGTCGTCACCGAGGATCTCGAAGGCGCGTTCGACGCGGGCACCCGCGGCGACGGCGGCGCGCGCGGAGCGCCGCAGGTTCGCATCGTCAAAGTTGGCCAGCCGGTTTGCGCTGCCGCGGGCCTCGCGGCGTTCGCGACGCTCCTGCCACGCCTCGAAGGTCTGGGGCGCGCCCATGGCGGCGATGAGGGTGCCGATGGCGTCGGAGTCACGCACGGACACGCGGTCGGTGCCTCGCACTTCCTTGGAGCGGGCCGCCGCTCCAAGCTTGCGTGCGCAGCCGACCATGGCCAGGGCGACCTCGGGGCCGGGGCAGGTGATCTCGAGAGAGGAGGAGCGACCGGGTTCCATGAGGGAGCCGCGTGCCAAGAAGGCTCCGCGCCAGATAGCGGCGGCTTCGGCGCTTCCCGACGCGACGAGCACGGGGGGAAGCCCGCGCACGGGGCGGCGCATCGAGTCGACGAGACCGGTCAGTCGCGCGAGCTCGTCAGCCTTGTGGACGACGCGCACGACGTAGCGCTTGCCCCGGCGCAGGGAGGAGCCGGAGACGACGACCACGGAAGATTCGGCGTTGTACAGAGCCTGAAGGTAGGTGCGCAGCCTGCGCGCGGCGACGGGCGAGTCGAGCTCGGCCTCAACGAGGATGCGCCCACCGACGAGGTGGAGTCCGCCCGCGAAGCGCAGCGTCGCGCTTACCTCGGCGGCCACCTCGGAGGGGGTGGTGATGACGGCGCGCGCGAGCTCGTCCTTCATGTCTGATGTCAGCGACACGGATTCTCCCTATGGTGTCTGTTGTTTGTCAGCGGGCAACAGGTTCTAAGGTAACCACGTTTCGGCCTGGCCGACCTCCCCGAGGAAGCCGTCGAATGCGTCACGTAGGGCTGCGGCGAGGCGCAGCGGGTCGTGATGGGGCGCCCCGTCGCCGGTGCGCACCTGGCGCAGCAGGACGCGAGCGCCCAGCTCCTCGGCGGCGACGATCAGGTCGTCGATGTCGTCGCAGGCGGTGGGGTCGGCGACGACGACGTCGAGTTTGAGCGCGGGCGCGTACTCGCGCAGCACCCGCACGTGATCGGCCGTCGACATCGTGTCGGTTTCACCGCGCTGGCGGGCGAGGTTGAGCACGAGAGCACGGTGGGCGTCGGTCGTGGCCAGCGCTCGGTTGATCTCGGGAACCAGCAGGTGTGGGATAACAGAGGTGTACCAGGAGCCGGGGCCCAGGACGACCCAGTCGGCCTCAGAGATGGCCTCGATGACGGCGCCGGGCACCGCGGGAGCCTCGGGGGTGATACGCACGTGCTCGACAGTGCCGGGCGCGACCGCGACTTTGGACTGGCCGGCGACGACGTAGCGGCGCCCGCCGTCGTTCATGTCGGCTTCGATGTCGATCGGGGTGGTCGCCATGGGCAGGACGCGTCCCTGAGCCCCGAGGAGTCGGCCGACCCAGTCGAGGCCCTCGACGGGATCGTCGAGGAGCTGCCAGAGGCCGGAGATCAACAGGTTACCGAGGGCGTGCCCGTTGAGCGGGCCGGTCGTGTCCAGGCGCAGCTGCATGACGTCGCGCCATGTCAGGCCCCATTCGGATTCCTCACACAGGGACGCCAGCGCCATGCGCAGGTCGCCGGGCGGCAGGATCGGCATTTCCTGGCGGAGGCGGCCGGAGCTGCCGCCGTCGTCGGCGACTGTGACGACGGCGGTCAGGGCGCGGGTGATGTGGCGAAGGGCCCGCAAGGTCGCGGACAGGCCGTGCCCGCCTCCGAGGGCGACGATGGACTGGCCGGATTCTCCTCGTTGGACCCAGCCAGCTGCATCAAGGTAGGGCATTACTCTCTCCCAATGTCGCGGTGCATGACGCGCACCGAATGTCCGTGCTCGCGCAAGCGAGCGGCGATGGCCTCGGAGCATGCGACGGAGCGGTGCTTTCCGCCCGTGCAGCCGACGGCGATCGTGACGAATGGCTTCAATTCTGCCAGATAGCCGGCGAGCATGGGGGCCAACAAGTCGGCATAGCCGAGAGCAAAATCGCGGGCCCCGGGCTGGGAGAGGACGTAGTCGGCGACGGCCTGGTCTTTTCCGGTGAGGTGGCGCAGTTCGTCGACCCAGTAGGGGTTCTTCAGGAAGCGGACGTCGACGACGTGATCGGCGTCGAGGGGCAGCCCGTGCTTGAAACCAAAGGATTCGACGGTGACCTGCAGGGGGCGCTTCTCCCCCGCCACGATGTCTCGGATGCGTCGGGTGAGGTCGTGCACGCTCATGGCGGAGGTGTCGATGACCTCGTCGGCGGCGCGGCGCAGCGGGGCAAGCAGACGAATCTCTGCCTTGATGCCGTCCATGAGGGTGCCCGCCCCCTGGAGGGGGTGGGGGCGCCGGTTGGACTCGTAGCGTCGTACAAGGGCTTGGGGGCTTGCCTCCAGGAAGATGATGCGGTAGGCGATGCCGGCGCCCTTGAGCTGTTCGAGGGTCGCGTCCAGCGTGCGGAAGAAGGTGCGAGAACGCACGTCGACGCCGACGGCCAGGCGGTGGACGCCGGCAGCTGGGTCGTTGGACATCATGCCGACCAGGGCGGGCAGCATCGACGGGGGCAGGTTGTCCACGACGTACCAGTCGAGGTCTTCGAGGGCTCGCGCGGCGCCCGTGCGGCCCGCTCCCGAGTAGCCGGTGATGATGAGGACTTCGTTAGCGGCGCGGGGCTCGTACTTGACGCGCATCATGTCGCGCACGGGGATGCCCTCGGGGAAGGTGCGCGGGTTTTCCTCCCTCGCGGACGAGGCCGGGGCGTCCGCGGCGCGTGGCGCTTCCTGGGGTGCGTGATCGGTCATGGTGTCCTCCTTGGGGGCGGGGTGGCGTGCTATGCGCTGGGGCGCGCAGCGTCGTCGATCGTGATGGCGGCTGCTGCGCGTCGGGCGATGACGCGCGATTCCTTGGGGGTGGTGGCGGTGGCGGCGACCACGCCGACGCGGCGCCCAGCGCGGCTGATCGGCTTGCCGAAGAGGCGCACGATGTCGGCGGTGGCCAACGCGGTGGCGACGCCACGGTAGGCAGGGGATGCGATGGCGCGCGCGGACTTGATGACGGCGGAGGCGCCGGGGCTGGCCAGGGCCGTGGAGGTGGGCAGGCCGAGGATGGCGCGCGCGTGGAGCTCGAACTCGGACTGGGGCTGGGTCACCATGGTGACCATGCCGGTGTCGTGGGGGCGAGGCGAGAGCTCGGAGAACCACACCTGGTCGCCACGCACGAAGAACTCGACGCCGAAGATGCCCAGGCACGGGCCGTTTCCGTGCTCGGCGAGGGCGTCGGTGACCTCCTTGGCCATGTGCCGGGCGGAGGCGAGCGCTTCCTCGCTCATCGCCATCGGCTGCCAGGACTCGACGTAGTCGCCGTCTTCCTGGCGGTGGCCGATGGGCACGCAGAAGGAGGTGCGGACACTGGAGCTTGCTGCGTCCCACGAGCGCACGGTGAGCAGGGTGATCTCGTAGTCGAAGTCGATGCCCTCCTCGACGATGACCACGCCGGTTGTCGCGCGCGCATCCTCCTCAGCGTGGTTCCACGCCGCCCGGACCTGCTCGGGGCTGCTCACGCGAGACTGCCCGTGGCCGGAGGAGGACATCGTGGGTTTGACGAAGGCCGGGTAGCCGACCTCGTCGAGGGCCTCCGCCAGCTCGGCCTCACTGCGCGCGAAGCGGAAGGCGGAGGTGCGCACGCCGGGCAGGGCGGCCGCCAGAGTGCGGATGCGCTGGCGGTCCATCGTGGCCTGGACGGCGAAGGCGTTAGGGACCACGCGCACGCCGCGCTCCTCCGCAGCGGACAGCTCGTCCGTGGCGATGGCCTCGACCTCGGGAACGATCAGGTCGACGTCGACGCCGTCAAGAACCTCACGCAAGGCGTTTGGGTCGCTCATGTCGAACACCAGGGAGGAATCGGCGACCTGCATCGCGGGAGCGCCCTCGTAGGAGTCGGCGGCAATCACCGTGCAGCCGTAACGCTTCAGGGCGATCGTCACCTCCTTGCCGAGCTCGCCGGAGCCCAGGAGCAGCACCCGCGCAGGAAGCGGCATCGGAAGCATTGTGGTCATGGTGTGTCCTCCCTTGACGATGCTGCAAGCCTATCGCGGATCGAAGCAGCGAGGGCGGGTCCCACGCCCTTAACCTCAGCAATCTGCTCGAGACTCGCCTCCCGAATCCGCTTCACGGAGCCGAAATGCTTGAGCAGCGCCGCCTGGCGCGCGGGTCCAAGCCCCGGGATGGAGTCCAGCACCGAACGCCGCTGAGCCTTCGAGCGCCTCTTGCGATGCTTCGTGATCGCGAAGCGGTGGGACTCGTCGCGCAGATACTGGAGCAGATACAAAGCCTCCGAGGTGCGCGGCAGGATGAGGGGGAACTCGTCGCCGGGAATCCACACCTCCTCCAGGCGCTTGGCCAGACCAACGACGGGCACGTCCGCACCCACGGCGTCCAGGGCAGCGCGAGCGGCGTTGACCTGCGGGAGGCCACCGTCGACGAGCACCAGGTCGGGCCTGTACGAGAAACGCTTGGGACGCCCGGTCGTCTCGTCGATCGGGCCGGAGGCGAAGGCGACGCCATCCTCGTCCTCGCCCTTGACGCCCGCCTCCTCGGCGAGCAGGCGCGAGAAGCGACGGGTGAGGACCTCGTTCATCGCGCTCGTGTCGTCGGGCGTGCCGTTTCCGTCCTCTCCGCGAATGTTGTAGGTGCGATAGGCGTCCTTACGAGGCATACCATCCTCGAAGACCACCATGGAGGCCACCTGATTCTCGCCTCCCGTGTGTGAGACGTCGTAGCACTCGATGCGCAGGGGTGCACCCGGCAGGTCCAGGTTCGAGGCCAGCTCCTCCAGCGCCTTCGAGCGCGCAGTGATGTCGCCGGCGCGCTTCGTGCGGTGCAGGGCGAGCCCCTGGCGGGCGTTCTCCGTCACCGTTGCCATGAGCTGGGCCTTCGGGCCACGCCTGGGCACGTGGATCGACACGGACGCGCCGCGCATCTGTCCCAGCCAACGCACAATCGTCTCGGTCTCCTCGGGCGCGACCGAGACCAGCACCTCGCGCGGGATCGCCGAGGTCGGGGTGTGCGCGACGTCGTCCACGCTCACCGCCGCCACCTTCGTCGCACTCCCCGCCCCGGCCTCGTCCATCGACGCCGAGGAATACACCTGCTCGAGGAGGCGGGACATGAGCGCCTCGTCCCCCGCCCCATCCACGCGCTCAATCACCCAGCCGCGCGTACCGCGGATGCGCCCGCCGCGCACGTGGAAGACGTAAACGGCGGCATCCAGGTCGTCGCTGACGAGAGAGAACACGTCCGCGTCCGACCCGTCGTCGAGCACCACCGCGTTGCGCTCGAGCACCGTGCGCAGCGCCTTGACGTCGTCGCGCAGCTTCGCGGCGCGCTCGAAGTTCAGCTCCGCCGACGCCTGGCGCATCTGCTCCTCGAGGTCCCGGATCACCGGGCCGGTGCGCCCCTCCATAAACTGGCACAGCCCCTCTCCGAGCTCGCGATGCTCCTCCATCGAGATGCGCCCCACGCACGGGGCCGCGCACTTGTCGATGTAACCGAGCAGGCACGGACGCCCCTGAGCCTTCGCACGCTGGAACACGCCCGCCGAGCACGAGCGCATCGGGAAGACACGAAGGAGCTGATCGATCGTGTCGCGAATCGCCCACACCTGCGTGTACGGACCGAAGTAGCGTGACCCGGCCCTCTTGCGCTCGCGCGTGACCTGCACACGGGGGAAGCGCTCCCCCATCGACACCGCCAGGTAGGGGTAGGACTTGTCGTCCTTAAACATGACGTTGAAGCGCGGATTGAACTCTTTAATCCACGTGAACTCCAGCGTGAGGGCCTCCACCTCGGAGCGCACGACGGTCCACTGGACGGCGCTCGCGGTCGTCACCATCTGCTGGGTGCGCGGGTGCAGGTTAGCCAGGTCTTGGAAGTAGTTGGTGAGGCGATTGCGCAGGTTCTTGGCCTTGCCGACGTAGATGACGCGCCCGTGAGGGTCGGAGAATCGGTAGACGCCCGGCGAGGTCGGAATGTCTCCCGTGCGGGGCCTGTACGTCGAAGGATCTGCCACGGTCCCAGCGTACGAGGCCGTGGCTGGGAGCGCCCGTCACCCTCTGTGGGCGTGCTCTATGTCATGAAACCTTTGAATAATGAAACCAATACGCGCGCTCGCCACCTGTAGGCATATACTGGACTTGGTTACGAATTGACCGATTCTTGACCATTGAGTACAGCTCTCCCACAAAGAAGGACGTTCATGTTCACCTCCACCCAAGAGGTCGCAGACTTTATCTCCGAGCAGAACATTGAACTCGTCGACGTCCGCTTCTGCGACGTCCCCGGGGTTCAGCAGCACTTTACGATCCCCGTGAGCGAATTCCTGGACGCCGCTTTGTCGGACGGTCTCATGTTCGACGGCTCCTCGGTGCGCGGATTCACCGCCATCCACGAGTCCGACATGAAGCTCATCCCGGACATCTCCTCCGCCTTCGTCGATCCGTTCCGCGATCGCAAGACCCTGGTCGTTAACTTCTCAATCGTCGACCCCTTCACCGACGAACCCTTCTCGCGCGACCCGCGCCAGGTGGCCGCCAAGGCCGAGGCCTACCTGCGCTCCACCGGCATCGCGGACGAGTGCTTCATCGGCGCCGAAGCCGAGTTCTATCTCTTCGACGACGTGCGCTACCAGGTCAGCCCCCACAACACCTTCTTCTCCGTCGACTCCCCCGAGGCGTACTGGAACACCGGCCGCGTCGAAGAGGGCGGCAACATGGGCTACAAGGTGGCCGTCAAGGGCGGCTACTTCCCCGTCTCCCCCGCCGACAAGTACGCGGACGTGCGCGACGAGATGAGCCGCCTCCTCGAGGAGGTCGGCCTGACGATCGAGCGCGCACACCACGAGGTCGGCTCGGGCGGCCAGCAGGAGATCAACTACCGCTTCGCGACGCTGCAGACCGCGGCCGACGACATGATGAAGTTCAAGTACGTCATCAAGAACTCCGCCCTCGAGTTCGGTCATTCCGCGACCTTCATGCCCAAGCCCCTGTTCGGGGACAACGGCTCGGGCATGCACACGCACATGTCGCTGTGGAAGAACGGCGAGCCCCTGTTCTACGACGAGCGCGGCTACGGCTCCCTGTCCGACACGGCGCGCTGGTTCATCGGCGGCCTGCTCGAGCACGCGCCCGCGCTGCTGGCCTTCACGAACCCGTCAGTGAACTCCTTCCGACGCCTGGTCCCCGGCTTCGAGGCTCCGATCAACCTCGTGTACTCGGCGCGCAACCGCTCCGCCTGTATTCGCATCCCCGTGACGGGCACGTCGCCCAAGGCCAAGCGCGTGGAATACCGCGTGCCGGATCCGAGCGCGAACCCCTACCTGGCGTTCTCCGCGTGCCTCATGGCGGGCATCGACGGCATCAAGCGCCGCATCGAGCCGGCAGCCCCCATCGACAAGGATCTCTACGAACTGCCCCCGACCGAGTACCAGGACATCGCGAAGCTGCCGAGCTCCCTCGAGGCCGCCCTGGACGCGCTGCGTGAGGATCACGAGTTCCTCACCGAGGGTGACGTCTTCACGCAGGACCTCATCGACACGTGGCTGGAGTACAAGGAGACCAACGAGGTCGCCCCGATGCGCGCCTACGTACACCCCTACGAATACCAGATGTACTACGACCTGTGATCTAACCGTCACTTGAGCGGCCCCCACCCCGATTGAGGGGCGGGGGCCGCGCCACAACCAGTAGACTCACATCGAACCTGTTGTTCAGTCTTTGAACCGACATCCCGGAGGACACGATGAAGCGCATGCGTGACGGCTCCTACACGATCAAGCCGGCCTACAAGGTCGGGGAGCACGACATCATCCCCGACATGCTCGCCAAGCGGGCCACCACATTCCCCAAACAGGTCGCCCTCGAGCAGCGCTCCTCCGTGGGCTCCACGCGCTCCCTGACCGCGGGCGAGCTCCAGCGCCAGGTCGACTACACCGCCTGTGGCCTCATCGGCCTCGGAGTCGAGCAGGGTCACGCGGTCGCGATCCTCGCCCCCACCTCGTACGAGTGGCTCCTCCTGGACCTCGCGCTCCTGTCCGTCGGCGCGATCACCGTCCCGATCTACGAGTCCGATTCCGCCTCCCAGATCCAGCACATCCTCACCGACGCGCACGTCACCCGCGTCTTCACGGCCACCACCCAGCAGGCCGAGCTCGTGCGCTCGGTCGCGCCGTCCTTCACGCTCTCGGTCGACTCCTTCGACCAGGGCGCCCTGCGCAAGGTCGCGCGCGCCGCCACGAACGTCACCATCGAGGACGTCGAACGCCGACGCGCCGCCGTATCCTCGTCCGACATCGCGACCATCATCTACACCTCCGGCACGACCGGCAACCCCAAGGGCGTGGCCCTCACGCACGCGAACTTCGTCGCAACCGCGCAGGGTGCGCGCCAAGTGCTCGGCGAGGTCATCGACTCCCCCGAGACCCGCCTCCTGCTCTTCCTTCCCGTCGCCCACGTGCTCGCCCGACTCGTCATGCACGTCATCCTCTCCGGCCAGGGCGTGCTCGGCTTCTCCCCCTCCATTAAGAACCTGCTGCCCGACATCCAGGCCTTCAAGCCTTCCGTGCTCCTCGTCGTGCCCCGCGTCCTCGAGAAGGTCTACAACGCCGCCTCCTCCAAGGCGGGCGGCGGCATCAAGGGTCGCATGTTCGCGTGGAGTGCCAAGCAGGCCCGCACCTACTCCCTCGCGTCCGAGAAGACTTTCGGTCCCGGCCCCTTCAAGAAGATCCGCCACGGCATCGCCGACGCCCTCGTTTTGAAGAAGATCCGCACGGTGCTCGGCCCCAACCTGCGCTACATCGTCTCCGGCGGCGCTCCCCTGGCCACCGACCTCGCCCACTTCTACGCGGGCATGGGCATCACCCTCATCCAGGGCTACGGCCTGTCCGAGACCACCGGCCCGATCGCCGTCCAGCACATTGGCAAGAACCCGATCGGCGGCGTCGGCCTGCCCCTGCCCGGCAACTTCATCAAGATCGCCAAGGACGGCGAGATCCTCGTGCGCGGCCAGTCCGTCATGCCCGGCTACTACCACCTGCCCGAGCAGACCGCCGAGGTCATGCCCGACGGCACCTGGTTCCACACGGGCGATCTCGGCTCCATCGACCGCAAGGGCCAGCTGACCATCACGGGCCGCAAGAAGGAACTGATCGTCACCGCGGGCGGCAAGAACGTCTCCCCCGAGGTCCTCGAGGACTCCCTGGCCACCCACCCGCTCATCGCCAACGTCATCGTGGTGGGCGACCAGCGCCCCTACGTCGGCGCCCTCTTCACGCTCGACGCCGACATGCTGCCCGATTGGCTGGCCAAGCACGGCCTGGCGCAGTGCTCGCCCACCGAGGCCGCCGAATTGCCCGCCGTGCGCGAGTCCCTCGAAAAGGCCGTCGAACGCGCCAACAAGGCCGTTTCCCGCGCCGAGTCGATCCGCAAGTTCCGCATCATCGACGCCAGCTTCACCGTCGAAAACGGCTACGTGACGCCGTCGATGAAGCTGCGCCGCCGCAAGGTCCTGACCGACTACGCCTACGAGGTCGACGCCCTGTACGGCGGCCCCGTCTCCGCGGAGCCGGCAAAGAAGCACGGATTCTTCCGCCGCGCCAAGAAGAACTGATCTCACCACGCACGGCGCACAGCGCCCACCCCACGAAAGGACCGCAATGACGGTACGCAGGCTCGCCGACGGCTCATGGGAGTCGATCGCCACGCGCGAGGCCACCGAGGACATGAACCTACCCAAGATGCTCCATCTGCGCGTCGAGCGCCACCCCGGGCAGGTCGCGATCGAGCGCCGATCCAACGTCGGCGCATGGCGCCGCGTGACCATGGAGACGTTCCTCGGCGAAGCCGACTCCATCGCGCGTGGCCTCATCGGCATCGGCCTCGAGGCGGGCGACCACCTGGCGATCCTGGCCCCGACCTCGTATGAGTGGGCCCTCATCGACGTGGCCGCCCTGTCCTGCGGCGCGATCACCGTGCCCATCTACGAGACGGATTCCGCGCAGCAGATCGCCCATATCCTCGCAGACGCCGACGTGCGCATCGTCATCACCGCGACGACGCAGCAGGCCGAGCTGGTCGAGTCCGTGCGCACCGACGGCGTGCGCCATATCCTTTCCCTCGACCGCGGCGCCGAGCGCGTCCTGACCGGCGCCGCCCAGGGGGTCACGGTCGAGCAGGTGCGCGAGCGCACCGACGCCGTGACGCTTAGCGACGAGGCGACGGTCATCTACACCTCCGGCACGACCGGTATGCCCAAGGGCGTCGTACTCACGCACGGCAACTTCATCTCGCCGATGCTGCAGGCCTACGACTTCCTGCCCGTCCTCATCAACGACCCGAAGTCGCGCTCGTTGCTCTTCCTGCCGGTCGCCCACGTCCTGGCGCGCTTCGTCATGTACTGTCTGCTCGCCGGTCAGGGCGTCACCGCTTTCTCCCCGGACACCCGTAACCTCGTCAACGACATCGCGACCTTTAAGCCGACGATGCTCCTCGTGGTTCCGCGCGTCATGGAGAAGGTCTACAACGCTGCCGCCGCGAAAGCAGGTGGAGGCGTGAAGGGGCGCATGTTCTCCTGGGCCGCCAAGCAGGCGCGCGCCTTGTCCAAGGCCACCGCCTACGTGGACTCTCCCCTGCCCGAGTCCGCGGTCGCTGGTCCCGGCCCCGACACGACGCCCATTCCCGATGCCTCGGCGATGCCCTCCCCCGGCCCGTCGTCCGCGCTGAAACTGCGCGCCCGCGTCGCCGACGCGCTCGTCCTGTCGAAGGTCCGCGCGATCCTGGGCCCGAACCTGCACACGATCATCTCGGGTGGAGCTCCCCTGGCCCTCGACCTGGCAAACTTCTATCGGGGCTTGGGCATCACGCTCCTCCAGGGCTACGGCCTGTCCGAGACGACCGGCCCTATCTCCGTGGAGACGCCGCAGGACTTCCCCCCGGACTCGGTGGGCTTCCCCTGGCCCGGCAACCGGATGACGATCGCCCCCGACGGCGAGCTGCTCGTGCGCGGTATCTCCGTGTCGAAGGGCTACCACAACCTGCCCGAGGCCACGGCCGAGGCCTACGTCGACGGCTGGTTCAAGACGGGTGACCTCGCCTCGATTGACGATCGCGGGCACCTGCGTATCACGGGCCGTAAGAAGGAACTTATCGTCACCGCGGGCGGCAAGAACGTCTCCCCCGAGATCCTCGAAGAGGCCCTGTCGACGCACCCGCTCATCGCGAACATCATCGTGGTCGGCGACAACCGTCCCTACATTGGCGCGCTCATCGCGCTCGACACGGAAATGCTGCCCGAGTGGCTCTCGACCCACGGCCTGCCCGTCGTGGATGCGGCGCAGGCCGCGAACCTGCCCGAGGTGCGCGAGTCTCTCGAGAAGGCGATCGCCCGCGCCAACAAGGCCGTCTCGCGCGCCGAGTCGATCCGCCGCTACCGCATCGTGAACGCGGCCTTCACCGTGGAGAACGGCTACATGACGCCCTCCCTCAAGCTGAAGCGCCGCCGCGTCCTGGCCGACTACGCCGACGAGGTCGACGCCCTGTACGCGTCGGGCGAGGCCGCGAAGAAGCAGGAGTAGCCCGCCAAGACACGCGGACCCTCCGTCAACACGAAGCGGCCCCGGCCTCGTTCATAGACGAGGTCGGGGCCGAGTCGTATGCGCAGGCGCGGTTAGTCGGCGGTGTTGCGCCCGACGACGAAAGCGGCGAAGAGCGCGAGGAGGACTGCCACGCCGATGACCGGAAGCGGAATCCACATCAGCGTGCGCCGGGTAATCTCCAGCGCAGCCGAGGCGACGACGCCGACAAGAAGGAATGTATGGAAGGCGCGGGACCACAAGAAGCCGTCACTGTCGCTGCTCCACAACATAAAGAGCGACATGATCACAAGCACAGCCACGACCGCGTAGATCGCGATAACCGTGCCCAGGTGCCAGACGTGGCGAGCCTCCGCTTGGGCCGTCACGCTCAGGCACAGGTTGCCCAGCCCGGCGACGAAACCGCAGCCCAGTCCATAGACGCGGCTGCGCCCGGCCGAGCGGGCCGCGAGGGCCTTGAGCGTGAGTGCACCGGACACCACCATGAGCGCCACCACGATGAGGTGGACCCATGCGGGCCAGAAATAGGAGAAACCGTAGAGGCCGTATGCGGGGTTCATGAGCTCCATACTAACCATTACTTCCGCGAAGCAGCGGCGTCTCGCTCGGCTTCCTTCGCGAGAACCTCGGCGAGGTACTGGCCGGTGAACGATTCCTTCACCGTCGCGACCTCCTCGGGTGTCCCCTGCGCGACGAGAGTGCCGCCGCCGGCGCCGCCCTCGGGACCCATGTCGATGATCCAGTCGGCGCTCTTGATGACGTCCAGGTTGTGCTCGATGACGATGACCGTATTGCCCTTGTCCGCCAGGGACTGCAGGACCAGCAACAGCTTGCGGATGTCCTCGGAGTGCAGGCCGGTCGTGGGCTCGTCGAGCACGTACACCGTGCGGCCGGTCGACCGCCGCTGCAGCTCAGAGGCCAGCTTCACACGCTGCGCCTCGCCGCCCGACAGGGTCGTCGCGCTCTGGCCGAGGCGCACATAGCCCAGGCCCACCTCCACGAGCGTGTTGAGGTGGCGGGCGATGCGCGAGATCGGGGCAAAGAACTCCGCGGCCTCCGAAATGGGCATGTCGAGCACGTCCGCGACCGTCTTGCCCTTGTACTCGACCTCGAGAGTCTCGCGGTTGTAGCGCGCGCCATGGCAGACCTCGCAGGGCACGTACACGTCGGGCAGGAAGTTCATCTCGATCTTCAGGGTGCCGTCTCCCTTGCAGGACTCGCAGCGACCACCCTTGACATTGAAGGAGAAGCGTCCCGGGCCGTAGCCGCGCACCTTCGCCTCCTGCGTTTCGGCGAAGAGCTTGCGGATCTGGTCCCACACGCCCGTGTAGGTCGCCGGGTTCGAGCGCGGCGTGCGACCGATCGGGCTCTGATCCACGTGCACGACCTTGTCGAGCTGCTCGATGCCCGTGATCGTGCGGTGGCGGCCGGGAACCATGCGCGCGCCGTTGAGGCGCGAGGCCAGGGTGCGGTACAGGATGGCGTTGACGAGCGTCGACTTACCGGAGCCGGACACGCCAGTGACGGCTGTAAAAACACCGAGCGGGAAGGACACGTCGATGTTCTTCAGGTTGTTTTCCCGCGCGCCCTTGACGGTCACGACGCGCTTCTTGTCGATCGGGCGACGTGTCGGCGGCACGATGATGCGGCGCTTGCCCGACAGGTACTGTCCGGTCAGCGACTTGCGGTTCTCAAGCAGCTCGGCCAGCGGACCCGAGTGGACGACCCACCCGCCGGTTTCACCAGCACCGGGGCCGATATCGACGATCCAGTCGGCCGCTTCCATCGTCTCCTCGTCGTGCTCGACAACGATGAGCGTGTTGCCCAGATCCCGCAGGCGCTCCAGGGTCGCGATGAGCTTGCGGTTGTCGCGCTGGTGCAGGCCGATCGAGGGTTCGTCGAGGACGTACAGGACGCCGACGAGGCCGGAGCCGATCTGTGTGGCCAGCCGGATACGTTGTGCCTCGCCGCCCGACAGCGTTCCAGCGCCGCGCGAGAGCGTCAGGTAGGTCAGGCCGACGTCCACGAGGAAGGCCAGGCGGGCCTCGATCTCGGTGAGGATCGGCGCGGCGATCGAGCGTGCGCGCTGCTCGAGCTCCACTGTCGCGAGGAATTCGCGTGCCTCCGAGATCGACATGTCGGAGAGCTCGGCGATCGACTTGTCCCCGATGCGCACGGCCAGGACCTCGGGGCGCAGGCGCGCACCGTGGCACGTCGGGCATGGAATCTCGCGCATGTAGGAGTCGAGCTTCTCGGACACGGCGGCCGACTCGGTCTCTTCGCGCTTGCGCTCAATGTAGTTGACCGCCCCCTCAAATCCCGTCGTGTAGGAGCGCTCGCGCCCCCAGCGGTTGCGGAACTTGACGGTGACCTCGTAGTCCTTGCCGTACAGGACGGCGTCCTTGACCTTCTTCGGCAGGTTCTTCCAGGGCGTCCCCATCGCGAAGCCCAGCTCCTTGGAGAGGGATTCGAGGAGCTTCTTGTGGTACTTGAAGTTCGAGTTCCAGGGGATCACCGCTCCGTCGGCGAGGGAGAGTTCCTCGTCGGGGACGACCAGCTCGGGATCGACCTCGAGGCGGAAGCCGAGGCCCGAGCAGTCCGGGCAGGCACCGTAGGGTGCGTTGAAGGAGAAAGTGCGCGGCTCGATCTCGTCGAGCAGCAGCGGGTGATCGTTGGGGCACGCGCGCTTCTCCGAGAAGCGGCGGCGACGCTCGGGATCGTCCTCGTCCAGATCCACGCAGTCGATGACGACCAGGCCCTCGGAGAGGCGCAGCGCGGTCTCGACGGAGTCGGTGAGGCGCTGACGCATCCCGTCGCGCACGACGAGGCGGTCGATGACAACCTCGATGGTGTGCTTGAGCTTCTTCTCCAGCTTCGGGGCGTTCTCGAGGCGCACGGCCTCCCCGTCGATGATCGCGCGGGTGTAGCCCTCCGAACGAAGCTCGTCGATGAGGTCCTGGTACTCGCCCTTGCGCCCGCGCACGACCGGGGAGAGGACCTGGAAGCGCGTGCCCTCGTCCATCGTGCGCACGCGATCGACGATCTGCTGGGGCGTCTGCGCCTGGATGCGGGCCCCGCACTCGGGGCAGTGCGCGACGCCGGCGCGGGCGTAGAGCAGACGCAGGTAGTCGTGGATCTCCGTGATCGTGCCGACGGTCGAGCGCGGGTTGCGCGAGGTGGACTTCTGGTCGATGGAGACGGCGGGCGACAGGCCTTCGATAAAGTCCACGTCGGGCTTGTCCATCTGGCCGAGGAACTGGCGCGCGTAGGAGGAGAGCGATTCCACGTAACGGCGCTGTCCCTCGGCGAAAATCGTGTCGAAAGCGAGGGATGATTTACCGGATCCGGACAGGCCGGTGAAGACGATCATGGAGTCGCGGGGCAGCTCGAGGTTCACGTCCTTGAGGTTGTGTTCGCGGGCACCCTGGATGATTAGCTTGTCATGCACCCTTCGATCCTATCCGCCCCCTAGGCAAAAGCGCGGATCAGGGCTAGTGTTATGCGTATGGCTTACTATGCAGTTGAATACGTGTACAACCCCTCGATGACGCAGACCATGGACGAGGTCCGCCCGACGCACCGCGCGTTCCTGTCCGGCCTGCTCGAGCAGGGGATCAACGTCGCTTCCGGTCCCCTCGTCGGCGAGATCCCCGGCGCGCTGCTCCTCATCAACGCCGAGAGCCAGGCCGACGTCGAGCGCATCCTCAACGAGGATCCCTTCTACGTCGCCGAAGTCATCCAGGCGCGCCTCATCCGCGAGTGGAACCCCGTCATCCGGGCGTTCTGAACGCACGTCGCGAACGAGGCCGGGGCCGGGTTGATACCCGACACCGGCCTCGCCTCGTCCCCGCTCCCCTACTCCTGGATCGAGCGGGCGAACTGGCGCGCGTAGAAGATGCGCTGAGCGATCTCGATGAGGGCGGCGGAGCACGCGCCAACACACGCGATCACGAGCCACTCGTATCCGGTGGGCGCGACCATCGAGAAGAAACCGCGCACCGGCGGCAACAGAACGCCGCCGACCGTCGCGGAGATGACGCTCGCCAGTAGGACCCACTTCCACAGCGACAGGGGTCGCGAGGTGATCACGAGCAGCCAGATGGCGCCCAGCATGAGGGACAGGATCGCGGCGGTGGACTCGCGCGCGATCGGTGGGCCATCGACAATGCCAAACGCGGTCAGCGCAGCCGCCGCCAGGATGAAGCCCGTGGGCATCGCGAGCGACAGGGTACGCCTCAGGAATCCGGGCACGTAGCGGCGCGGGTTGGGCCACAGCGCCAGGAAAAACGCGGGGATACCGATCGTCAGCGAGTCGATGTAGCTGAACTGGCGCGGCAGGAACGGATAGCGCCAACCGACCAGGGCGGTGACGATCACCAGCACCGCCGCGTAGGTGGTCTTCGCGAGGAACAGCGAAGACACGCGCTCCATGTTCGCGATGATGCGTCGCCCCTCCGACAAGACCCCGGGCAGGACAGAAAACTTCGAGTCAACGAGCACGATCTGCGCGACCGCCTTCGTGGCCTGCGTACCGTTGCCCATCGCGATACCGAGGTCGGCGTCCTTGAGCGCCAGGGCGTCGTTCACGCCGTCGCCCGTCATGGCCACGCAGTGATCGCGCGCCTGCAGGGCACCCACCATGGCCCGCTTCTGTTCGGGCGTCACGCGCCCGAACACGTCGTGACTCTCGATCGCGTCGTTGAACGCCTCCGAGGTCAGGTCCTCGGGAAGGTCGCGCGCGTCCATGAGGCGAGCGGGCGAACCGTCGGGCGCCGTCAAGCCCGCCTGGGCTGCCAGCGCGCCGACCGTCGTCGGGTTGTCGCCCGAAATGACGCGCACGTGCACGCCCTGCGAGCGGAAGTAGTCAAGAGTCTCGGCCGCGTCCTCGCGCAGGTCCTCCTCCAACGTCACGAGGGCGGCCACCGTCCGACGCGCGGGCAGCTTGTCGTCGATCACGGCCTCGTCCGCACGAACCAGCGCCACGACGCGGGACCCCTGAGCGGCAATAGCGCGCACCCGCTCCAGGAGAACCGCGTTCGTCGCCACGGCCTCGTCGATAACGAACTCGGGCGCACCCAGGATCCAAGACTCGCGTCCGGTCCCCCACGCGCTCCACTTGCGGGCCGAGGAGAAGGGAACGGACCACTCGATACGCTCGAAGGCCCCGGCCTGCTCGGCTCCTTCCAGGTGCTGCCAGATCGCCTCGGCAGTGGCATTGGTACGGTCGCACGAGGCGCTCGCGAGGGCACGCATCACCACCTCCGCGTCCCCCGAAACCACGTCGACCTCGCGCACTCGGATACCACCCGTCGTCAGCGTGCCCGTCTTATCCAAGCACAGGCAATCGACGCGGGCCAGCACCTCGACGGCCGGAAGCTCCTGAACGAGGACGCCCCGGCGTGCCAGCGTAGCCGATCCGATCGCGAAATTCATCGACGTGAGCAACACCAGGCCCTGGGGAATCATGCCGATGACGGAGGCGACCGACAAGACGAGAGCCTCGCGCCAATCCCCGCCCGAGCCGCCGGCGATACGGTTCTGCGAGTAAAAGGTCAGTGCAACGACCGGGAGCAGCATGACGGAGACGACCTGCAGCACGCGGTTGATCGACACCTGAATCTCGGACACGGTACGGGTGAAGGCGCGCGCCTGCTCAGACAGGCCTTGCGCGTACACGCGTTCACCGACAGCCGTCGCCACCATGCGCCCCGAGCCGGCCACGACGCTCGTGCCCGCAAGCAGCTGATCGCCCTCTTTCTTCTTGACGGGACGCGATTCGCCGGTGAGCAGCGACTCATCGATCTCGAGGCCCGCGGAGGCCAGGACCGTCCCGTCCACGCTCACCTGATCGCCGAGCGTCAGCTCGATAACGTCGTCGAGCACGACGTCGCGAGCCGGAATGACCGACAGGGTCCCATCGCGCAGGACACTCGCCTGCGGGGCGTCCACGATCGCCAGCGAATCCAAGGTGCGCTTTGCGCGCAGCTCGGAGACGATACCAATCACGGCATTGATAATCATCACGCCGCCGAAGATGCCGTCGCGCAGGTCACCGAACAGCAGCACGATGATCGACGCACCCACGATGATCGCGTTAAAGAGCGTCAACACGTTCTCTCGAACGATCGATGCCACGGAACGCGACGTGCGGTCCTTCACACGGTTGACCGCGCCGCGGGCGACGCGCTCCGCGACCTCTGCCGCACTCAGGCCGCGCTCGCCGAGGCTCGTCACGTCAGCGCTCACGGGCATCCCCCTCATCCATCGCGGTACGTATCAACGACGCGACAACAGTTACCGCCAGCGTCACGACGATGACGCCCAGCGATACCGACACGGAAATGTTGGGCGCCCACTCCACACCCCGACCGCCATTGATAAACGGGAGGGTGTTGGCGTGCAGCGCCTCAAGAATCAGCTTAATACCGATAAAGCTCAGGATGACGCCGAGGCCGTAGCCCAGGTAGACGAGCTTGCCCAGCAGCGCGTCCACGAGGAAAAACAGCTGGCGCAGACCCATCAGGGCAAACACGTTGCAGGCGAACACCAGGAAGGCCTGCGATGTGATCCCGAAGATCGCGGGGATCGAATCGAAGGCGAACATCAGGTCCGCGGAGCCCAGGGCCAGCACGACGACAAACAGGGGCGTCAGGTAGGTGTGCCCGCCGTGACGGTAGAGCATCCGGTTGCCGATGAAACCGTCGGTGATCGGCAGGACGCGCCGCACGAGGCGAATGAAGCCGTTCTCGTGGTACTCCTCGTCCTCCTCTTCGCCCCTGGCAGTCTCCCGAACTTGAGACACGGCGGTCCACAGCAGCCACGCGCCAAAAATGAAGAACACCCACGAGAAGCGAGAGACCAGCGCGGCGCCGAGCAGGATGAAGACGAGCCGGAGCAACAAGGCAATAACGATGCCGAGCAGCAGCGCCTTCTGCTGGTTCTCTCGGGGCACCCGGAACGCCTTGAGGATGAGAATGAAGACGAAGAGGTTGTCGACCGACAACGACCACTCCATCGCCCAGCCGGCGTAGAACTCCTGGGCGTACAGCCATCCGTTCGTCAGCCAGATGCCGACGCCGAAGAGGGCGGCGAGCCCCACGTAAAAGAGAGTCCATCGGGCCGCCTCAGCGGCCGTGGGCGGATGCGGGTTGCGTGCGTGCCCGAGGAAGTCGATCACGACGAGTCCGACGGCGACGAGCGCCAGGATCCCCCACGCCCACGGGTGAATAACCATGAATACCTCTTAACTATTCGACCGGCGAATTTTACCGCTCTCAGGCGGCACTGTCGTCGCTTCCGCGCCGAACGCGAGACGCCACGAGCGAAGCTGCGACCGTGATCACGATCGTGACCACGATGAATCCGAGCGAGAAAGCGATGGACGGCTCGGGGACCGTTGCGACCTCGTGGCCGCCGTTGATGAAGGGCAGCTCGTTGGTGTGCAACGCGTGGTTGATGAGCTTGAAGCCAATAAACCCGAGGATCGCGGCGAGGCCATAGTGCAGGAACACGATGCGGTCGAGCAGGCCGTCGATGAGGAAGTAGAGCTGACGCAGCCCCAGCAGCGAGAATGCGTTGGCGGCGAACACGAGGTAGGCCTCGGAGGTCAGCGAGTAGATCGCGGGGATCGAATCGACGGCAAACATGACGTCGGCCGTACCGATCGCGATGACGCACAGCAGCATCGGCGTGATGTAGGTGCGTCCGCCGTGGCGGTAGAGCATGCGCGAGCCGATGAAACCATCGGTGACGGGCACGACCTTCGACACCCAACGCACGAGCAACGGCGGGCGGTAGTCCTCGTCCTCCTCGTCGCCACCGATGCCCTCACGAACCTGACTGATCGCGGTCCACATGAGCCACGCGCCGAAGAGGTAGAACACCCACGAGAAGTTCTCGATGAGCGCGGCGCCCGCGAGAATGAAGATAAGGCGCAGCACCAGCGCGATGACGATACCCGCTAGCAGGACCTCCTGCTGGTTCTTGCGGGGCACGCGGAAGGTCGACAGGATGATGACGAAGACGAAGAGATTGTCGATGCTGAGGGCTTTTTCGGTGATGTAGCCGCCCAGGTATTCCTGTCCGTATTGTGGCCCCCAGAGGGCCCACACGATTCCGCCAAAAATCAGGGCGATCGCGATGTAAGCAACCGACCACCAGGCGGCTTCCTTAAGGGTGGGTTCGTGGGGTGTGCGGACGTGGCCGACGATGTCGACAACGATCATGGTCGCAATGATGCCAGCCAGGATGATCCAGGCGAGCGCGTGCACGTGCATACGTGGGGCCTCCGGTACGAGTCGGGTACCGGAGGTCTCCTCCCGCCAGGAAATCCTGGCCGGTGACGCCGGAGGCCGCGCCGCGTGGGCGGGCCGTCGTGATGACGACGCCACTGTTGGTGGGAGTACTCCCCTCCGCTTACACCTTTATCCTAGTCGGAAGTACCCGATCCCAGGCGAGTCATGACAAGTGGCGTCTGTCGCCTTCACGGTGTCGACCGCTCCCGATGGACGAGGCCGCAGCCGCATCCGGCGTCCGGCCGCCCCGAGCAACATGCACGATCAATGGGCGCGCTTCATAGCGCGCAGTTCCTTCTTGAGGTCTTCGATCTCGTCGCGTAGGCGCGCCGCGACCTCGAACTGGAGGTGCTGGGCGGCGGTCATCATCTGGGCAGACAGCTCCTCGATGAGTTCGGCGAGCTCGGCCTCCGCCCGCTGACCAGGATTCGAGGCGGGAGGCGTCGCGGCCGCACCTCGGTCGCGTGCGCTCTTCTCCTTGCGATACCCGCCCTCGAGGAGGGTCTGCGTGTCGACCTGCTCGCGGGCGAGCATGTCGGTCACGTCGGAGATCTTCTTGCGCAGGGGCTGCGGGTCGATGCCGTGTTCCTTGTTGTAGGCGATCTGAATCTCGCGACGACGCATCGTCTCGGAGATGGCCTCGTTCATCGAATCGGTCATGTTGTCCGCGTACATGTGGACCTCGCCGGACACGTTTCGTGCGGCGCGACCGATCGTCTGGATGAGCGAGCGGGTCGAGCGCAGGAAGCCTTCCTTGTCGGCGTCGAGGATGGACACGAGGGAGACCTCGGGCAGGTCCAGGCCCTCACGCAAGAGGTTGATGCCCACGAGCACGTCGAAGGTACCCAGGCGCAGTTCGCGCAGCAGCTCGACGCGGCGCAACGTGTCGACGTCGGAGTGCAGGTATTCGACCTTGACGCCGCGCTCGGCCAGGTAGGTGGTCAGTTCCTCGGCCATCTTCTTCGTGAGGGTGGTAACAAGGACGCGCTCGTCGCGTTCGACGCGCAGGCGTACCTGTTCGAGGAGGTCGTCGATCTGTCCCTCGGTGGGCTTGACGACGACGAGCGGATCGACCAGGCCCGTCGGGCGAATAATCTGCTCGACCACCCCGTCGGAGCGTTCGAGCTCGTAGGGGCCGGGCGTCGCGGACAGGTAGACGGTTTGGCCGATGCGCGCCGTGAACTCGTCCCATTTGAGCGGGCGGTTGTCCATCGCGGAGGGCAGGCGGAAGCCGTAGTCGACGAGGGTGCGCTTGCGCGACATGTCGCCCTCGAACATCGCGCCGATCTGGGGGACGGTCACGTGCGACTCGTCGATGATCAGCAGGAAGTCGTCCGGGAAGTAGTCCAGGAGGGTGTGCGGCGGCGTGCCGGGTCCGCGCCCATCGATGTGACGCGAGTAGTTTTCCACGCCCGAGCACGACCCGATTTCCTTGAGCATCTCCAGGTCGAAGGTGGTGCGCATGCGCAGGCGCTGCTCCTCGAGGACCTTGTTCTGGCCGCGGAACCACGCGAGGCGATCGTCGAGCTCGTCCTCAATCGAAGCGATCGCCTTCTTCATGCGCTCCTCGCCGGCGACGTAGTGCGAGGCGGGGAACAGGTAGGTGTGGTCGACTTCGGAGATGACGTCGCCCGTGAGCGGGTGCAGAACCGCGAGGGAATCAATCTCGTCGCCAAACATCTCGATGCGGATCGCGAGCTCCTCATACACGGGGATGATCTCGATCGTGTCACCGCGCACGCGGAAGGTACCGCGCGTAAACGCCATGTCGTTGCGCACGTACTGCATGGCGACGAAGCGTCGCAGCAGCGCATCGCGATCGATGATCATGCCGCGGCTCAGCTCGATCATGCGCGCCACGTACTCCTCGGGGGTGCCGAGGCCGTAGATGCAGGACACCGAGGAGACGACGACCGTGTCACGGCGGGTGAGCAGGGAGTTCGTAGCGCTGTGACGCAGGCGCTCGACCTCGTCGTTGATGGAGGAATCCTTCTCGATGAACGTGTCCGTCTGGGGGACGTAGGCCTCGGGCTGGTAGTAGTCGTAGTAGGACACGAAGTACTCGACTGCGTTGCCCGGCAGGAGCTCGCGGAACTCGGCGGCGAGCTGCGCGGCGAGGGTCTTGTTCGGCTCGAGGACCAGCGCGGGTCGTTGCAGCTCCTCGATGAGCCAGGCGGTGGTCGCGCTCTTACCCGTGCCCGTCGCACCCATGAGGACGACGTCCTGCTCGCCGTCGCGAATGCGCGCGGCCAGCTCTCGGATCGCCTTAGGCTGGTCGCCCGACGGCGTGTACGGGGAGATAACCTCGAAGGGCTTGTTCTGGCGGATGACGGGGGTTTCGCTCACTCCCCTACGCTACCGCCCACGCCCTGACATCGCGCGGAGGACCCGCCCGTGTGCGCGGCGAGCGACAGTGTGCCCCGGCCTCGTCGTTTGCCCCCTAGAGATCGGCGATCAGCCAGCGCTGCCACACCCGGGACGCGACCTGCCGCAGGTCCTCGGCGCTGCCGCAGTTGTCGATCCACACGTGCGCGATTGCGCGGCGCTGGCGTGACGAGGCCTGGGCACGGATGCGAGCGCGCGCATCCTCGGGCGACACTCCCCTGCCCTCCAAGCGCGCGATCCGCGCCTCGATGGGGGCGTCGACGATGACGACGGCATCAAAACGCTCCGCCCCTGCCCCCTCGACGAGAAGCGGGACGTCATAGACCGCGAGCGAACCGGCGGGGGCGGCACTCAGGATCTGCCAGGCGCGACGCTCGATGGCGGGGTGCGTGATGGCGTTGAGGGCTGCGACGCGCTCCTCGGCATTCTCACCGGCAAAGACACGACGCGCGAGGCCCGCGCGATCGAGGGTCCCGTCAGGCCGGATCAGGTCCGCCCCGAAGCGCGCGGCGACCTCAGTGAGGGTGCTGTGCCCAGGCTCCATGATCTCGCGCGCGATGGCGTCGGCGTCCGCGACGATGGCACCCAACGAGGCGAAGGCGGCGGTCACCGTGGATTTGCCTGAGCCGATCCCACCGCTGACCGCGACCACGCGGGAGGGGCCCTCTGTGCGCGCCGGGCCCAGTGGACGCAGGAGTGTGGCGGAGCATTCTCCGTAAGAAAGCGACGTCGTCATGGCGCCAGCGTATCCCCCCTGCGGTTGCGCATACGTACCCTCATGCAAGAATTGGTCCTGTTAAAGCCCCCACAACACAGCGAGTAGCAGTGACGCACACAATCAACGACGATACCACCCAGCGCTCAGGTACCGCGGTCCTCATCGCGACCTCACTGACCCTCTTCTCCATGTTCTTTGGGGCCGGTAACCTTATTTTCCCGCCGATTATGGGCGCGTCCGCCGGCTCGAACTTTACCCCCGCGATCATCGGCTTCCTCATCGCCGGCGTCGCCCTGCCCGTCATCTCCATCATCACGATCGCCCTGTCGGGCACCGACATGCGCGACCTCGTCAGCCGCGCGGGCACGTACTTCGGCCTCGTTTTCTCGGTGCTGGTCTACCTCTCCATCGGAGCCTTCTACGCGCTCCCACGCACGGGGGCCGTCTCCTTTTCCACGGCCGTCGCACCCGTTATCGGCACACAGTCCACCGTTGCATCGATCATCTTCAACCTGATCTTCTTCGCCATCGCCTTTTACCTGTGTTGGAACCCGACCAACATCATCGACAGCCTCGGCAAGGTGCTCACCCCGATCCTGCTGGGCCTGCTCGTCCTCCTCGTCTTCCTCTGCCTGGCGTCCCTGCCGGCTTCACACGACGCTCCCACGGGCGAATACGTCCACAACCCGCTGGCCGCCGGCCTGCTGGAAGGCTACATGACGATGGATTCCATCGCGGCCCTGGCCTTCGGCATCATCGTCGTGACGTCGCTGGGGCACACGGGAGGCGGTATCGGAGCCAAGGTCGTTCGGCGTACCTCCACCGCGGCAGTTATCGCTGGGGCGCTCCTGGGCGTGGTCTACGTCGGCCTGGGCCTGATCGGGCACGTCATCCCCAACGCACAGAGCTACACGGACGGTGCAAGCCTCCTGGCCGATGCGGCGCGCTCGACGATGGGCTGGCCCGGTCAGATAGTCTTCGGTCTCATCGTGCTCACCGCATGCATGACGACCGCCGTAGGCCTCATCGCCGCCACGTCGGAGTTCTTTAACCGCTTGCTGCCCTCGATCTCCTACCGGGCGTGGATGATCCTCTTCACGCTTATCTCCTTCGTACTGGCATCCACGGGCCTGTCCTCAGTGCTGGCGATCGCGGTGCCGATCATCACCTTCCTCTATCCGATCGCCATCACGGTCGTCTTCATGACGATCGTGAGCCACCCCTTCCGCCTCGCCACGCCCGCGATGTGGACCTTCCGCCTGGGCACGTGGACGGCCGCCGCCTGGTCGGGGGCGACGACGCTGGCGCAGGTCGGCGTCGCCACCGACCGAATCAACTCCCTGCTCATGTGGAGTCCCCTCCAGGCCAACCAGCTCGGCTGGATCCTCCCCACCGTCATCGCGGCATTGATCGGTGCGTGCGTTGACGTGGCGCTGTTGAAGCGCTCGGCGGCCTGACCTGCGTCGACCACAGACCCCGCACGACATCGGCGAGCGGGGTCTCGTTATCTGTACGACGAGGAGCGATGTAACCCCGAGCAAAAGTCGCACGTAATTTACATCGGTCAGTTTTCAAGATGTGCTCAAAACGTTGCAATTCGAACGACGCGATTTCAGTGTTTGAAGTACTCGCACGGGAATTACGTGCGAGATTGCTGAGCAACTAGGCCGGCCGATTGGAAGCCGCCGCGAGGCCTCGGGGCCTGGCAGGGCTTCGGGACGAGGCACCGAGCGAAGCTCGCGGCGCGGACGGCGAGCGGGCCTCACGGCGGTCGGACATCTAACGGCACGTCAAGCAAAAAGTGGTGGCCCCCAGGAAAACCTGGGGACCACCACTCATGCGTTCACTGGCGTGAACCGACGAGTTGAAGCTCAGTCTAAGCGACCGATTCAGTTGTTCGTCAGCTTCTCACGCAGCGCGGCCAGCGCCTCGTCGGACGCAAGGGTGCCCTCGTTGTCGACCGGGGTCGAGTAGGAGGCCTGCTCCTCGATGGAGGGAGCCGCTTCGGCGTCCTCTTCGAGGGCCTTGCGGACCTGAGCCTTGTGGGCCTCCCAGCGGGCCTGAGCCTCGGCGTACTGAGCTTCCCACGCCTCGCGCTGAGCGTCGAAGCCTTCCATCCACTCCTGGGTCTCCGGATCGAAGCCCTCGGGGTACTTGTAGTTGCCGTTCTCGTCGTACTCGGCAGCCATACCGTAGAGCGAAGGATCGAACTCTTCGGAGTTCGGGTCCACGCCCTCGTTGGCCTGCTTGAGGGACAGGGAGATGCGGCGACGCTCGAGGTCGATGTCGATGACCTTGACGAAGACCTCTTCGCCGACCTTGACGACCTGGTCCGGCAGCTCGACGTGACGCTGAGCCAGCTCGGAGATGTGGACGAGACCCTCGATGCCGTCCTCGACGCGCACGAACGCGCCGAAGGGAACCAGCTTGGTGACCTTGCCGGGCACAACCTGGCCGATGGCGTGGGTGCGGGCGAAGGCCTGCCACGGATCTTCCTGGGTGGCCTTGAGGGACAGGGAGACGCGCTCGCGATCCATGTCGACGTCGAGAACCTCGACGGTGACTTCCTGGCCAACCTCGACGACCTCGGACGGGTGGTCGATGTGCTTCCAGGACAGTTCGGAGACGTGCACCAGGCCGTCGACACCGCCGAGATCGACGAACGCGCCGAAGTTGACGATGGAGGACACGACGCCGGAGCGCACCTGGCCCTTCTGCAGGGTGTGCAGGAAGTTCGTGCGGACCTCGGACTGGGTCTGCTCGAGCCATGCGCGGCGGGACAGGACCACGTTGTTGCGGTTCTTGTCGAGCTCGATGATCTTCGCTTCGATCTCGCGACCGATGTAGGGGGCGAGGTCGCGGACGCGACGCATCTCGACGAGGGAGGCGGGCAGGAAGCCACGCAGACCGATGTCGAGGATCAGGCCGCCCTTGACGACCTCGATGACGGTGCCGGTGACGACGCCGTCCTCTTCCTTGACCTTTTCGATCTTGCCCCACGCACGCTCGTACTGAGCGCGCTTCTTCGACAGGAGGAGACGGCCTTCCTTGTCTTCCTTCTGGAGGACGAGCGCCTCGATCTGGTCGCCCACGGCGACGACGTCGTCGGGGTTGACGTCGTGCTTGATGGACAGCTCGCGAGAGAGGATGACACCCTCGGTCTTGTAGCCGATGTCAAGGAGGACCTCGTCGTGGTCGACCTTGACGACAGTGCCCTCGACGATGTCGCCATCGTTGAAGTACTTGATGGTCTCGTCGATGGCTGCGATCAGGTCTGCTTCCGAACCAATGTCGTTGATAGCGACCTGCGGCGTATTCGTGGTCATGTAGTAGTTTCTCCGAAACGGACTGGATAGTAGATGGACAGTTCCAGCGCCTGTGGACGAATGCGGATGCACCTGTCCCTAGGCACCGTGGTTCAGTTTAGCAGCCTTTGACGCGTAAATGTGACGAATTTGGCGACAGTTTGCGTGGCGTGCGTCGCGTCGTCACGCCGATCAGTGCGCCGCGAGCTGCCACGACGCGCCGACGCCGACGGCGACGTCCAGCGGGACGGACAGCGTGACGGGCGACGCCATCTGTGCCCGGACGAGCTCTTCGACGGCGGCCTCCTCGCCGGGGGCGACCTCGAGGAGAAGCTCGTCGTGGATTTGCACGAGGAGGCGCGAGGCCAGGCCGGCCTCGCTCAGGGCGGCGGCGACGTCCATCATGGCGATCTTGACGATGTCGGCGGCGCTGCCCTGAATGGGGGCGTTGAGCGCGGCACGCTCGGCCATTTCTCGGCGCTGACGGTTCGTCGAGCGCAGGTCGGGCAGGTAGCGGCGACGTCCGAACATGGTCTGCGTGTAGCCGTCGGCGCGGGCCTGGGCAACGAGGCCTTCGAGGTAGTCGCGGACCTTGCCGAAGCGCTCAAAGTAGCGTTCTCGCAGGGCTGCGGCCTCGGGGACGGGGATGCCGAGCTGGGCGGCCAGGCCGTAGGAGGACAGGCCGTAGGCGAGGCCATAGGAGGTGGCCTTGATGCGCGAACGCTCCTCGCCGGTGACCTCGCCGACGGGAGTGCCAAAGACCATGGATGCCATGGTGCGGTGCAGGTCCTCGCCGGAGTTGAAGGCCTCGATGAGCGCCTCGTCGCCGGACAGGTGCGCCATGAGACGCATTTCGATCTGCGAGTAGTCGGCGCTCATGAGGGACTCGTAGCCCTGGCCCGCGACGAAGGCGCCGCGGATGCGCATGCCGTCGGCGCTGCGCGCGGGGATGTTCTGCAGGTTGGGGTCGGAGGAGGCCAGGCGTCCCGTGGCCGCGGCGACCTGGGAGAAGGTCGTGTGGATGCGGGAGTCGGATGCGACGGTGGCGGACAGGGAGTCGACCATCTGCTTGAGCTTGATGCGGTCGCGGTGGGTGAGAAGGAAACCGAGGAAGTCGTGCCCCGCTCCCCCACTCTCCTCGGTCTTGACCCACAGGTCCGCCAGCGCGTCGGCGTTCGTCGTGTAGCCGGTCTTGGTCTTCTTGGTCTTGGGCAGCCCGAAGTGGTCGAAGAGGATTTCTTGGAGCTGCTTGGGGCTGGAGAGGTTCACCTCGCGTCCGGCGGCGGCCCACGCGCCGTCGCGGGCGGCCTCGACGTCGGCGCCGAGCTCGGCCGAGAGGTCGTCAAGGACGCGGGCGTCCGCGGCGATGCCGACGGTCTCCATCTGGGTCAGGAGGCGCGAGAGCGGCATCTCCATGTCTGTCAGGAGCGCCGTTTCGCCGCTCTCGTCGAGCGCCCGGCGCAGCTTGTCGGCCAGCGGGTGGAGCGCGGCTGCGAGGCGGCCCGCGCGCACCTGGGCGGCGGTGGGCCCCTCGCCGATCTCGCCGAGGTCGAAGAGGGCGTCTGAGTCGGTGTTGCCCTCCTCGATGGTCATGCCGAGCAGGCGCGAAACCACGTCCTCAAGCTTGTGGGATCGCTGGTCGGGGTGGGCCAGGTACGCGGCGAGCATCGTGTCGAAGGAAGGCGCTCCGAGGGCCCATCCCCTCGATGCGAGGGCATGACGCGTTCCCTTCGCGTCGTGCACGATGAGGGACGAGGCCTGGGCGAGGACGGCGGTGAGCGCGTCCTCTTGCGCGGGGCTGAGCTCGGCTGGATCAATGACCAGGGCTTCGTCGGCGGTCGCGAGGACGATCTGGGAGACATCTCCTCGGGTTGGGCGCATGTCGCCTTCGACGAGGAGGGCGACAGTGGGGTGCGCGAATGTCCACGCGGCGATGTCGCAGTCGGCGTCGGCTAGGCGCACCTCAACTTGCGTCTCGGGCACGGCCTCCTCGGCGGGCTCGGCCGCGGGGGCCTGTCCCATGCCGATGCCGGCGACCTCGCGGACCTTGACACGCAGGCGCCCGAACTCCAGGGAGTCGAAGAGCCTGTCGATGGCCGCCACGTCGGTCGCGCGGCGGGCCAGGTCGGCGGGGGCGACCCCGAGATCCATGTCGGTCAGGAGGCGATTGAGGCGGCGGTTGCGCACGACGTCGTCCATGTGCTCGCGCAGGGCGGCGCCGCGCTTTCCACCGATCTCGTCGGCGCGCGCCAGCAGGTTGTCCAAGCCGTCGTACTTGTTGATCCACTGTGCAGCCGTCTTGGGTCCAACACCGGGCACTCCCGGCAGATTATCCGACGTCTCGCCGACGATCGCAGCAATCTCCGGGTAGCGATGCGGCGGCACCCCGTACTTGGCCTCGACGGCCTCGGGCGTCATACGGCGCAGGTCGCCCGGGCCCGTGCCCGGGTACAGGACGGTGACGCTGTCGGTCACCGTCTGGAAGGAGTCGCGGTCACCCGACACGACGAGGACAGTCGCTCCTTGCTGGCTGGCACGGTGAGCGAGCGTCGCCAAAATATCGTCAGCCTCGAAACCTTCGCGCGACAGCGAGACAATACCCATCGCGTCCAGGACCTCACGGATGAGCTCCACCTGGCCCTTGAACTCCTCGGGGGTCGCCTCGCGCGTGCCCTTGTACTCCGGGTACTCCTCGGAACGAAATGAGTGCCTCGACACATCGAAGGCGACGGCCACGTGCGTCGGACGCTCCGTCTCGAGCAAGCGCGTGAGCATTGACACGAAGCCGTAAACAGCGTTCGTGTGCTGCCCCGTCGCCGTCACGAAATTGTCCGGCGGGAGCGCATAGAACGCACGAAATGCCATCGAATGGCCGTCAATAATCAGCACAGTGTCACTCACACATGCCACCCTAGATGCCATGACACACGATCACCAGACGAAACACACCAGCGCCTCCAGGCCCGACCCCCTCGCGACAGGCGGCTGGGTGGGCGCCCACTGGCCGGGAACACTCATGGAGACCACCGGCATGGAGGTGCTCGAACACTCGGCGGCACGCACCGTGATCTCGATGCCCATTGATGGCAACCGTCAAAGCGCAGGGATCCTGCACGGCGGCGCCTCCGCCGCTCTCGCCGAGACAGCGGCCTCTTTCGCCGCTCAGATCCACGCGCGCGAAACGCACCCCGGCAAGCAGGCCTACGCGGTCGGCACCGAGCTCAACGCCTCCCACATCAGCGCGGGGCGGGAGGGAACGATCACGGCAACGGCGACCGCCGTGCACCTGGGTCGTTCCTCGACCGTGCACACCGTCGACATTCGAGACGACGCGGGACGACTCATCTCCGTCGCCCGTGTGACCAACCGCATCCTCGTGCGTTCCGCGCACGAGTGAGCGCGTCGTCAGACGAGGCAGGC